>NZ_CAWNBB010000080.1:0-7776 GCF_963872585.1 Vibrio sp. 10N.222.47.A9
TTAATTACGCAACAAAGCCCATGTAATGGCAACGGAGCAAGGTGAAACTCAGCGCCTATTATCAGTTTCTATGATGACAGAATCAGGGTACTTAGCCACTGACATGACGCAAGATGTTGCCCTGATCATGACACCTCAAAAGGGTTGGCATGGTTATTGGGTTAACCCGGGTGATGCTGGGTTTCCCACCAGCTTTGATTGGCATTTGCCAAAAGGTGTTGAAGCAGGTGAAGTAAAATACCCTGCGCCAAGTCAACTTGTGACCAGTGATATTATGAATTATATCTATCACGGTCAGTATGTGTTGTTTGCTCCAATGATAGTCAGTAAAGATATTGCGGTGGGAACTTCGATACCGATCAAAGTCGATATGAGTTATTTGGTTTGTAATCCGACAACTTGCTTGCCAGAACAACAAACGGTAGAGCACACGTTTACCGTTGGTGAAGATCACCAATTGGTATTGGATAAAGAATCGAATAATGATTCAAATAAAGAGCAGTTTGATCAATGGCGTCAAAAGCTGTCAAAACCAATGGCTGCGGAAGGGCGTTTTGCGGTCGATAAAAGTAAGTTAACACTCTCATTACCACTGCCAAGTAGCGTGGATATTGAAGGTGCGCATATTTACCCCGTGATCAATGGCATGATTGTGAATAATGCCAAGCAAACTTTGCAGCACAAAGGTGATAAGCTTTTGATGCAAACTCAAGTTGGTGACAATCTAGAGCCTGTTTTTAAAGGAGTTCTGGTATTAAAAAGTGGTATAGGTCTCAGTTTTGACGCGAATAAAACGGACACTATCGCTTTTACTCCTGCAACTGATAGTTCGAAAAATATTGATAATGCCAAGGATACGGATCAATCCAGCTCATGGTGGTTAGGCATTACTGCGTTATTAGGCGCAATCTTAGGTGGTCTGTTGCTTAATATTATGCCGTGTGTGTTTCCTATTCTTAGTTTGAAAATACTGAGTCTTTCCCATCAGAGTTCAGAAAAAAGAGCCAAAACCGGCGCGATTGCTTACACCTTAGGTGCGGTATTGGTATGCCTTGTTCTTGGTGCGGCTATTTTGAGTTTACGAGCCTTGGGGCATCAAATCGGCTGGGCATTTCAACTGCAAAGTCCGATAGTAATTTCGGTGCTGATCATCTTAATGAGCGCAATAGGGTTTAATCTTGCAGGCTTGTTTGAAATTGGCACTTTAACATCTGGCTCGAAGTTACAAGATCAAAAAGGTCCAATGGGCGATTTTTGGACAGGTGTACTCGCCGCCTTTATTGCCACGCCATGTACTGGCCCATTTATGGCAACCGCGCTAGGGGCCGCACTAGTATTACCGATGAGTATTGCATTGCTGATCTTTGCCGGATTAGGTTTTGGTATGGCGCTGCCGTTTCTTCTCGTGAGCTTTATACCGAAACTAAGAACACGTTTACCTAAGCCCGGTGGTTGGATGATAACCGCTCGTAAAGTGCTTTCTATTCCGATGTTTATTACCGCCTTAGGATTGGTTTGGATCTTATTACGTCAATCAAACGATACTTATGTGATGATGATTCTTGCAACGAGCATGTTATCGGCATTTGGATTATGGATAACCGGAGCATGGCAACAATCTCAACATAAAGGAAGATGGTGGCCTGCGCTTCTATTAACTTTAATTCCTCTGTTACTTGTCATTTATCTCGTGCCAAGTACGGGCGAAATAGCGAGTCGTTCAGTTAATGAAGAAGAGACGCAAGTGCTCAACTTCGATCAAGCTAAAATCGCCGAGTTACGCACTAAACAAGATATGTTTGTGTATTTCACTGCGGATTGGTGTTTAACCTGCAAAGTAAACGAGAAAACGTCAATTGATCGTGATGAAGTGCAACAAGCATTTAAAGACAATAATGTTGCGGTGATGGTGGGAGATTGGACCAATGGCGATAGCCAGATCACCGAATTTTTATCACAACAGGGCCGATCAGGTGTGCCACTTTATTTGTGGTATAAAAAGGGTGTGGATACTCCAGTGGTATTACCGCAAGTCCTAACACCGTCAATATTAATGGACTATACAAAGCCATAATAAAACGAATATAAAAACTTACACGACTTTAAGATATTTTTTCTAATCTATCTAAGCTAATAGAAGCCATTTATTGCAATTTATTAAATGGCTTTTGTCCAAATCAGGTGCAGCATAGCCTTGCCAAAGTGGTAGATAACAGAATCTAGTTAATCTTAAACAGCAATATATACTCAAACAAAGTACATAAATTTTTAGTCCGAAAACCTCAGATAAAAGATATGACTTTGTATTGAACCGCTGTGTAACGGTGCATTTTCTCTGCACTTTCTATAACTATTAAAATCTTATTCAGTGGGATTGCTTAAGCTGTGTAAGATAATAATTAAAATATGAGTCAAATTATCAATATGAAACTACAAGCAACTTTCTTAGCTATATTATCTCTTAGTCCTTTCACAACATTCGCTAACTCTGATTATACGATTGAAAATAAAGTAAGAAGTGTTGTAGATAAAAATTCCACTGAGTTGATGAAAAAGTACAACATCCGAGGTTTAGCCGTGGCTGTAACGGTAGATGGTGAGCGTTATTTTTATAACTATGGCCTTGCTGATCAAGGTTCTAATGTACCAGTGACAAATGAGACTATTTTTGAACTGGGCTCAATAAGTAAAACTTTTGCTGCTGCACTAGCTGGCTATGCTCAAGAGAAAGGTGCCTTGAATATGAATGATAAAGTGTCAGATCATCTTAAAGAGTTAAAGAATACGCCTTTAGGTAACTCAAAACTTGTTAATATTGCGACATATACTGCAGGTGGGTTACCACTACAATTTCCAAATGAAGTGACAAACCATGATGAAATGATGGAGTACTATAGACAGTGGAATCCAGAGTTTGAAGTCGGGACAAAGAGGAAATATTCAAACCCTAGTGTAGGATTATTTGGTTACATAGCTTCTTTGAGTATGCAGGCCGATTACACAGAAATGATGGAGAAAATCATTTTACCTGAACTTGGGATGACGAATACATTTGTAGATGTGCCTGATAATAAAATTAAGAAGTACGCTTATGGTTATAACGCTAAGGGAGAACCCGTAAGAGTAAACCCCGGAGTACTTGATGCTGAAGCTTATGGTATTAAGTCCACAAGCACCGATATGATTCAATTTATTGAAGCCAATATGGGAATAGTACCTCTTGATGCCAACATTAAACATGCTCTAGAAAACTCTCATATAGGATATTTTGACACGAAAACATTTACACAAGCAATCGGGTGGGAGGCATATAATTACCCTACATCTCTCTCTAAGTTATTGGAAGGTAACTCTAGTGATGTGATTCTTAATGCGAAACCGGTGACACAAAGCATGACAGCTAATCTCGGTAGTGATGTTTGGTTCAATAAAACGGGTTCAACGGGTGGTTTTGGGGCTTATGTGGCATATGTGCCTTCTGAAAAGGTAGGTGTGGTTATACTGGCAAATAAAAACTACCCAAATACCGAAAGAGTTGAAGCTGCTTACGATATTATTAATTCAATTGTTAACTAACCCATCTGCAGTGACCAATTTAATTTGGCCACAGTTTTAGGTGCCCCTAGATGAAGTTAACTAATGAAATCTTTTACATATTGGACGAAGTTTTCTATCGATTTTGATTATCTTAAAGCATGCCATACCGTATAAATATTCCAGCTAGTATCTGCTTAAAAGGGATTTAGTGGCCAATTAAATTTGGGCACTACTTTAGACGCTATCAATACATTTTTTTATCCGAAGTGAGCTACTGCTGCTCTCATTTTTAGCTCGTTTTTGTCCAGAGGCTTCATAGACCTGAAGTTTTACTCGTGGCGCTTTTCTCAAAAAGTGCCAGCTAGCTCAGATCTGCCCCAAGACGTGTTAGCACCGCTTGTTATCAAGGTTTCAATATCTTATTTTCGCAATACTTGAATTAATGGCAAGAAGAACAAAGATTCACCCCACGTACATTATAAAAATAATCTTACCGCTTTTTCAGTATCCATTATGTAAGACATTTCAATACATTGAATGCTAATAGTTGAATAGTGTAATGAAAACCAATAAGCTTCAATGTGCAATTAATTTGTTATAGATGTTGACCTAATATGAATAAAACTCGTCTGATTGTGTACCCAAGCCTATTCATTATTTTTGGACTTTATTGGTACTACGTAATTGAAGGGAACCCAATTCAGAGATCTGACAAGTATGAAACCACACCTGTCTCACAGGGATTAAAGGCTTATCATGCTAAAAACTACACTGTTGCTATCCCTATATTAGTGGAAAATTCAGAACTTGGTAATGTTAAAGCTCAATACACGTTGGGCTTAATGTATGATCGAGGAGAGTATTTCGATCACGATGCTAATAAGGCGATAGAATTGTGGGGAAAAGCTGCTAATCAAGGATACTGGCGAGCCGAATATGCTTTGGGACAAATGCTCCTCGAAGGTCGTGGAGTAAAGAAAAACGGTTCTGAAGGGTTTAAATGGATTCACAAAGCTGCTGTTCAAGGTATATCTATTGCGCAATATGGCGTTGGGCTTTCATATCAAAGAGGTGACGGCATCTCTCCAGATCAGGATAAAGCCTATTATTGGTTCGAGAAAGCGGCATCACAGAACAATACTAGTGCAATTTATGCTCTTGGTTATATGAATCAGCGAGGATTGGGGATACCCCCAAGCTATTCTAAAGCTATTGAATGGTATACAAAAGGGGCCGAACTTGATGACGCTACCTCAATGTATGTGTTAGGGGGAATGTATCTTAATGGTGATGGTGCTCCTTTGGACAACTCTCTAGCAATTGACTGGTTTACAAAAGCAGCGCAGAAGAATTATATGCCTGCGCAAAATAGATTAGGTCTAATTTATAAGAATGGTCTTATCGTCACTAAAGATGACGGTTTAGCGTTGGAATGGTTTTTAAAAGCTGCCAATCAGGGCGACGCTGAATCACAGTATTTTTACGGTCTCATGACTATGTTGGGTCGTGGTACAGAAAACAATATAAATACTGCTGTTGAATGGTTAACTAAGTCTGCAAATCAAAGTCATCCAGAGTCACTATTTGTTCTCAGTGGAATATATTTTTATGGATTAGATGGCATTGAAAAAAACTATCAGACATCAGCAAAGTGGCTAAAATTATCTGCTGAAAAGAATAACTCCAAATCGCAATTTCTTATGGGACTTTCGTTTCTGAAGGGGTTAGGTGTTGTTAAAAATAAGCAAACTGCGTTCATCTGGATACAGAAAGCTGCTATTCAAAACAATCCAGAAGCACAAGTTCTTTTGGGACTAATGTACCAAGAAGGCGTGGGGGTGCATAAAGACATAACCCTAGCTAAAGGATGGCTCAAAAAGTCGGCAAAACAGGGAAATCAGAGAGCAATAGACAATCTAATAAAAATGCATGTGGATTAACACTATCCAGAACCTTCATAGTTGGCACTTCGTAACTCGGAACTGTCCAGAGGCTTCATAGACCTGAAGTTTTACGCGTGGCACTTTTCTCAAAAAGTGCCAGCTAACTCAGATCTGTCGGGTGGACGACACCTGTTACCAAGTGCCGTCTCCCTAAGAACCCAACGTGCAACTTTCACTGCACTAGGCTCAAGCCTCCACAAAGGCATCGTTTGATACCCAGCAACTTATAAAGCAGTCGGAGCAGGTTCGTTCCAAGAGTTACGAGCTAGTCTTTTGGACTTCCTTTGAACCAAGTATTCTTGGTATTGGGGGTCAAATGGAGTCGCTGCACTTCGGATTTTCACATGCCTCTCTATTGGCACTTTAGCTATTTGGAAGAGATTGAACTGGCAATCCATATCCATGATCTTCTGCCAACCGTGAAACTGCCACTGGCCTTTTCGGTTGATGAAGTATTTTAGGGCGATCCAAGTTTTAGACTTGGTTGGATGGCGCCTTTTTGCCCAGTGCCACAATGTATGGAATAGCTTGTGGCCTACATATCCGAATACTTGTTTGGCAACGCAGTGTCGGTAGTAGTTCGACCACCCCCTAAGTTTCGGATTTATCAGTTTGATAAGATCATTCACTGGTAGGGTTACGTGCTTTTTGACGAGTTCACGCAGATTACTCAAGAACATCAACGTGTTCGATTTACTCGGTTTAATGAGCAATTTTCCTTTGTACTTCCTATGGTTAAACCTAGGAAATCAAAGCCATCATTAATGTGAGTGATATGCGTTTTCTCTTCGGAAAGTGTTAATCCTCTTTCTGCTAAGAAATCAGCGATCAACGGTTTGATATCGTTCTCTAATACTTCCTTTGAAGCACAAGTGACGACGAAATCGTCGGCGTATCCAATAAAGTTAGCTCTTGCCCCCTTTTTGAGAGCGGTAGACTTAATCTGCTGTTCGAGACCAGAGAGCGTCATTAACATCAAGGTTGGGGATATAATCCCGCCTTGAGGCGTGCCTTCATCTGTGTCTTGAAATAGCCCTTTGTCTACAAAGCCAGACTTTAACCATTGTCCCAACATACGTTTATCAACAGCAATATTGTCCATCAGCCATTGATGCCCGATTTTGTCGAAACAGGCTTTGATGTCCCCTTCGAGAACCCATTGTGCTGACCGTTTCTGACTTAAGCAGATAAAACACTGTCCGATTGCGTCAGCAGTGCTGCGCCTTGGTCTAAAACCATAGCTGTTAGGATCGGCAATATTCTCAGACACAGGCTCTAATGCTAATAGATAAAGTGCCTGTTGCGCTCGGTCTATCATGCATGGGATGCCCAATGGTCGAAGTTTGCCATTCTTTTTGGGGATATAGATACGCTTGAGTGGTTTAGCTTGATAGGCCTTTCGACTCAATTGATGCACGGCTTTCATGCGACGTGTGTCTGTGTTCCAAATGACACCGTCTATTCCAGACGTTTTACTGCCTTTGTTTTGCGATACTCGTTTAACAGCAAGAAGCTTTGCTGAACGAGAGTGAGTCAGTATCCATTGCAATGCTTTCGCTTTGCCACGTTTACCTTCTCTCGTTGCCTTTGTGATACGCATCTGAAGCTTTAATACATGCGCCTCAACAGATTTCCAGTCAATTGACTGCCATTGAGCGCTGTCAGGAGCGGCACTAATCTCTTTTGAGATCATCATTTGCATTTCTCCTTGAATAAAGTTCTTCAAATTCTCTCGCAACGGGAGACCAGTCGGAAGTGGGCTCACTTTCGTGACCAGACACAAGTCTGTATCTGCATCGTTACAATGCAGCCTTCGCTTTTTCCAACCTCCTATACCCGCATCACTATCGGCCACATAGGCTTTCCCTGAGGGAGTGATACAGGCTTACCGTGTTCCGTATGTCACGCAATGTCAGTGTAGATTCCCGCTATAGTGCGGAGAGTTCAACGCTCACGAAAGAGCATGGGGCAATCTCTTTCCGACTCTCATGCCTTTTGGCCACAGCGTATTAACCACTTCCGCTGATTCATCGTATAACGCACCTTATGCGGATTCACTTTTGTTCATCATGCTGACTACCTAGCACTCACCCAATTGTGGTTATCAGGAGGATCGTCCTCTCACGATTCAAATCCCGAATGGTCATGACCATTCTTCATTACATTGTCAGAGCCGCTACTTTATTCAGGCTCCTAGGTTCATCTGGTGATACAGATGGTTCACACATTAAGCGGTGAACAGCGCTTCATACGACTTCACGTCGCACGCCCCATTCCTTATATGGAATCCACGTAT
>NZ_CAWNBB010000081.1:0-7540 GCF_963872585.1 Vibrio sp. 10N.222.47.A9
GAACTGTTTGGTGGAGTGGTAAAGGTCGGTAAGCATACGTTGCTGACTTTCAGGAATAGCGAGCTTGTCTAGGACTTTGGGTGCAACGTGGGTACGCATGTGATGTGCCCGACCTTGGGTGCTGTCGATAAGTGCTTTTTCATTATCAATTAAGCCTTTGGTGGTGTATTGCCCTTTCTCTGCCAGAGGGATAAGCGTCCCTTCTTTTATCCATTGGTCTGCCACCGCTTTTAGGTCAATGGCATTGGCTTGAATACCGCCTTTGGTAAATTCTGAGGCTGCCCGTTCAATGACTTTTTCCAGTTGCAGGGCAGTGCGGTGTTGACCAAGGTGCTCGATGGCACGCTCAAAGGCGTCTTGGGCGATGTGCTCGTGATGATGGGGCTGCTTGGCGATTTGCAGTGCATGTTGCACTAAGGTTTCGGGGTTAAATCCGGTGGCTTTCGTCTGCTGTTGCCATTTGGCATTGAGGGCGGAGTCACTTTCATAGGTTTTGGGTTTTCGAGTGTCGAGGTTTGCTACGTCTTTCGCAGCGCGGGAAGCAACACCGAAGTCTAAGGCTTGTTGGTTGATTTGCTGCGTTCGAGTAGAGAAGGTGTCGATGAGCACTTGAGGCACACCCTCTACATCAAATTGCCCGTTGCCGACGCCTCGCGTTGTATAGCCTAATTCTTGCGCCTCTTTAGCCAATTGACTCTGGTATAAGATGCCGTAGTATTTTTGGAAGTTGTAGATGCGTTCCCCAGTACCATTAATTACCCCGCCTTTTTGTTTGATGCTGGAACCCAGTGTGCGCAAGACGCCTTCTTGGTCGCGAGTCATATTAGCGGCAAGAGAGTGGGAGTGGATTTGTGGATCGTTTTCACGGCTGGTCTTATGGAGAATAACCGCAAAGGCCATGTTTTCGGTGTTGGAGAACTCACGTACGCCGTCTTTGTTAATCGATACGTTTTGCGCTGCGTCTTTTTCTAATTGAGATAGCGCAAATTTAACCGCATTGGTATGTGCGTCAATAAGGCGAGTATCGCCTCCAACAAGTGCCAGTGTGCTTAATCTTTTTGGTGCTGAAAAAGTTAAATCAAAACCTGATTTATGGTCATCACGCTTCCCTTTGATAGTCTCGTCACCGAGGTGCCCAGATAAGACGGATTCTAGTGTTTTTTGGTCAACAGGCTTACCAAGCAATCCTGCTTCTTCGGCGAGTTTGCCGTGCCATAAGCTGTTTGGCTCAGCGCTCTTTTCTTTAAGGTAGTAGTTGTCGTTGTTGTCTTGCTCAAGAGATAGGGTGGACTGGTTTAAGTCTTGCTCTTCTTTTAGGTAATACCCCGCTGCGCCCGCAGCAGATTTTAGGGGGCTGATGGAAAGCATGAGTTTGTCCTTATGCAGTTTGAGTGGTGAAGTGTTAATCGAGCGGATTGAGAGCCAGTTTCACTAGATGGTGAGGATGCGCATGGGTTCCTTAGGTGGAAGTTTGGGGTATATTGAGGTAAGTGTTCTACGCATCAGTATTAGGAGTCACGCAATGTTTAGTTTTCTCAAGCGAAAACCAGAAAACCCATTAAAGTTTTATAATGAAATCCCTTTGGTCGAAAATGGTGTTGCCAAACCGGGGAAGCTGTTTGTTATTGAACAACAGTTGATGAAGGAATTTATTGTTAGAGCGTTAGATGATAATAAAGTTAGGCGTGGCGGTGTCATCAATACATTTGAAGGACCTTATGCTGATGAAACCGATTTTCGCATCCAAGTGGACTTTGAACGTGCTTTTGACTTATTGACAAAGCAAAAAGAAATGAGAAGTTGCAATCCATTTTTTCTGCCTGAAAAACCTTCTTTTCAGCTTGGGGCTGTTGATATTGTTACATTCCCTTTTCATCATGCTTTGGTTTCTAACATCGATATAGCAGGTAACACATCTGAAATTCTGTGGAGAATAAATAATAATTTGGTAAATCAGTTTTTACCTCATAACTATCGCAATTTAGGGGCTCTATCTGTTTTTCATTTTAATGAGGAGCCAATAGATGACGCCCCTATTCACAATATCTTCTTGTTTGAGGAAAAGGTGACCGACGAGTTTAATCGTAAATATAAGACTATTGTAAATTCATCATTGCTCCCGATTTATGTTGATGTGGACAGTTCTGTTATGGATGACAGATATGTTTATCAAGAGAGAAGAAAAGAGGATGGTCCTCCTTTTAATCTAGAGTTGATAACAAAGGCTCTTTTTTCATAGTTGTAAATGTTTCGTTATTGAACCATAAATTCAAGGGTTATATTTCTATTGAATAGCAAAACGCGCGGAGTCTAATTGTCCTTGACGCACCAATTCACACCTTCTTCAAATTGGAGCGTATCAGTACGTGTTGATAGTGATAACAGAGATTTGAGTTTGTCTTTGATTGACATGGTGATGCTCCTTATACAACGTAAATTACCGCTAGCAGAAAAACTGAGCGGTAGTCAGGACGAGAGGCGGAGTTTAAAAGCCTTGCAATGGCAAGGCTTGTGGTGGTCTAGTGATTAGCGGTTATCGTAAGGCTCTAGGGTGTAGCCTCTATGGTGCGTGCGTTGGATTAACCTTTTAGCGTCTCTATAAGTCAGCACGAGATGTCGCCAGTCGTTGCCGTCGAGCATATCAAGAACAAAGAGTGGTTCAGGTTGTTTTTCAGGTGGTGTGTTTTGGTGAGTGTTCGGTTTTTTTACTCGTGCGCTATGTTGGCGCTTGTGTTGGGCTCTTGGTTTCATAATCACTTTCCATTGTTGGGGAAACAACGTAAGGCAAGAAAGAAAAGCGGCATAGATTAGTATGCCGCTAGCTAAATAAATTGAAAAATGGGAGCTTTTCAAGATTAAGCTTGAAATTACACTGGAAGTAATGTGAGTAATGTGAGTAATGTCGTTTGAGTTATAGGAAGCCCATAACTCACATGCAGATAATAATGATTCTCATTTGTGTATCAAGGCTATTATTTATACCAGAGTTTATTAAAAGCGCGCTCCTCTAAAATATCTTCAATTCGGCGCCTTATTTCGGTTCCCTTTTTTCTCGCTCAACGTGGCTGCGTGTAGAGTGTTTTGGTAAACAAAACGGCTCTTTCACGGGCTTATTATCTTTCATTATTCAGATATCCCCTCCAGAGTGTTTTTTAAGTTCCTCAAAACGTAATGACTATTCATTCCACCATTTCTCCCGAGTCCATTTCGATATCTTGAGATATCGCCGACTCTTCAAGCTCTTGCTGCGCTCGCTCTTGATGGTCACTGTCTGATTTGAGCTTTTCGGCCTCCTTGCTGGCTAACGCTTTGACTGTCTCACTTCGTTGTGCTTGTTGGATTTGGTCGGTTTCCAGCTTCATCTCTTCCGGCGTTTCAAATTGCTTGGCTTGGATTTCTGTGAGTGCGTTACGCTCTTCTTCATTGAGGAGCATACCCGGGGCGACACACTCAAAGTAAATCGCTTTTTGATACGCTTTGGTCATGGCGGGCGATGGGGTGTAATCACGTTTTATAAAGGCCGGTGTCACATCTCGCATCTTATCAAAGTGCAAATCCAGTTGAGTGATAAAGCTGCTTCCTGGTACGCGAAGGTAACATTGCAAATCATCCATGGCTTGGATTTCACTGCTAGAGATAACCGGTCGTGTCACCGTCTGGTGGCCAATCGATACCCCATCACGCAGTGCATTTGCACCGTAAGAAATGTTCTCTCTTGAGACGTCCACCTCTTGCTCACCCAAATCTTTGGATGAGATTTGCGCCATCTGCGCTGATGGGGCGCGAAAGTAAAAGCGAGAGTTGAGTAAATCAAAAATAACGTCCGCGGTATTTTTTCCGTAGGTTTTCACGAGCTGCGCATAAGACTGGAGACCAATCACATAACAGCCCCCAAACTTACGCACTTCGGCAATGATGGTGTCAAGCTCAGGCAGTTTATGCAGACTTGGCATTTCATCCATAATCACCCAGATGCGGCGGTCTTCATCGGCTTTGAGTCCCAAAATAGCGTTAGAGGCAATGGCAAGCCAAGTTGAAATTAAAGGACGCAGTGAAGCGTGTTGCTGCGCGTTACTCGATAAGAACAAAAAGCCTTTTTGTTTATCATCTTGTACCCAATCGGTGATGGAAAACGGTTTGCGTTTGGGCTCTCCTTTCGCGTCTTTATCATCCAAGCCATCTAAAAAGCGTAGGCTCTTAATGTAGGTGGCGAGCACCGACTTAATGGAGATGGCCGTCTTTTTGATGTCTTTAGAGACCAGGGAAGCAGACTCTGTGCCTTGCAGGAAATTACCCAGGGTTTCAAGTTCAGACGTGAGTATCAGGCTAAGCAGCCTTGCGGTCGAGCAGGGCTTGTCATCTTGGCTCATGCGATACGCCGCACTTGAAAAGATAGTCCGGGCGGAATCAACCCAGAATGGGTCACCTTCGCCATGCTGCGGGATAAGGGCGCTGGCGATATTTTCAAAGTCAGGGGCTTCTTTTGCATCGCACCAGACATCCCAATTGGCGCAGCGTTCATCGAAGGGGTTGAGTAAGGTATCTTGGCTAGGGTCAAAGAACTTACTGGTAAAGGTGCAGCCTTTATCATAAATAATGGCTTTATCCCCACGTTTACGTATCCAGCGCAGGAGTTTACGAAGCATGACGGATTTACCTGCCCCTGTGGTGCCGTCGATGAGCATATGCTGAACTTCAAACTCACGCTTAAACAAGGCCAGCCCATCCACTTTGAAATCAGAAATCCGTCCGTTGCCTACACCCTGTCTTTTGAGTTTCTTTGCCCGTTTTTTCAAATCATTTGTGAGCACTTTGGGTTCGGCGTATTGAAAGCCTCGAACGTGGAAATCTTCACTTTGCTTTTCGCCTTGTCGTTTAAAGAAACTCATGGCGAGCATCAAAATAGCGAAGGCAATACCGATGGCAATTAAGAAGTTGATTTGTATTTGGTGTATCACGTTATCGTAGAGGTCGATGAGTTGGGTGTTTTCCAGTTGGGAGGCGAGCGTACCAACGTAGCGTTTCCCGCTCCAGAACGTCGTGACTTCGCTGTTAAGATTGTGCCCAAAGCTGGCATAGATATGATTGCGCCAGTAGTAGAACACAGACCAAAAGGCGTTATCGGGCGCGCGTAGCCAGGTAAGAACGCCAGTGAGCGCTATCACCGACCAAATGGCGGCGTAGACTAAGGTATTGTTGACTTGAAAGAACATCCGAATGGAGTGAAAAGTAATTTGTCCGCCACGGGTAAAGTGGTTGCCGGACGCGCGTTTAGGTCTAGGCATCGTGGTTCCTTGAGAGTGAAATGCAGTGCTTTTTTAGGTAATTACCTGCGTATGCAGATGAGCTGGCCAACAATTGAACGGTTGTTGGCTAATGGTATTGCGGTGTAGGGCTCTGATATGAAAAAAATTTACGCATGCCGAAGGTAAGTCACGGATGTTCACCTCTCCGACGGGGTGGGGGGCTAGAGCCCCGACATGCTGGCAAAACTTGGGTGGTTTATTTCCTTGCGCTGATAATCCTCACGGTCTCGAACGTGGTCAGCGTTATGCTCGAAACCTTCAAAGCAATCCTGATTACTCTTTTTAAGAAGAAAAGCGAAATTGGTCTCTGTGTAATAGAGATGGTGAGCTTTATGTTGATGATGGGCATCACCGGACAGGGATTGGTCGAGTGTTTTTAGAAACGAATGGCTTTGAGCTTATGATTAAAAATGTCCTCGTTGCTTATTGCGCTGGACAGTTATCCATCGTATTCGTATTTTCCCGCGTCGGCTGATTTCAAGGCGATTTCATGGTAAATTTGTCAGAATGATAACGTTCCTTAATGACCTTCAACTTCTATGAATGACCAACTAACCCCAATCAACAAAGACCATTTAAAAAAACTTATCCGAGCAGAACTGGAACCGACATGGTTTGATAAACAATCAGTTAGCCCTGATATGTCTTGGGTGACTCCTGCTGTGTTTGAAATATTGTTTACTGAGTTGATAACTCATACGCGCGGTAATCAGTCTAAGGCTGCTAGGGTTTTAGGGATTAACAGAGGTAATTTCACCAAAAAGTTAAATCAGATCACAACTCGTGAATTAGGATAGGATGAGAGCTTATAAGTAGGTATCCGCCTATTGGTACCCTAACGAGGGTGCAGAGATTAACCAACCCCCATGACCTCTCAAGAAATCAATGGCAGTTGCTCTAATTTTCGCTTCAAGGAGCACTGGCGGTAATCTACTCCAATTGCAAAGTAACCATCATTGGGTTCTTTTAGAAGTCAACGAATATACCCGCCTCTTAGTGTCGCGATAAGTTTTATAATTGGCGCTTTTTACTTCAATTTGAAAACAATTATCGGCATTTTTAGGTGATTTCGATCTATTTGGTACCATGAGCATAAACTCAACCGACGAAGGTTTTAGACAGGTTACGCCCCAACTTTGTGGATAACTGCTTTAATTTGTTATAAAAAAATAATGTTAGGTTGGAATTTAACGAAGCAAGCAAAACGGAAGGCCAAATTAACCATGGAAAAGATAATTCACTACGATATTCTCAAGGTTAAAGTTAGAAGCGATAAAGAAAGCACTCGACTGACCAGCCAATGGGATCAGGTTCTACAAATCTGTCGTGACAAACCACTCGGAGAGATCGCGAGAGCAAGATTAGCGTTTAACCTTGTCGATTACATCACAAGTGAAGATCTACCTTTTCGCTTATTCATCACACGCGCACCACAAGCTATGGCCACCATAGGCGAGGAAACACGAGTGTATAAAGAGCATCGAGTTATTAATGGTAAACAAAGCGGAATGATTTACGCCAAAAGCGAACAAATGTTACCAAGAGAAATCCACTATACGAATGAGTTTGTGGCAACCCGCTACGTTGCTGGGACAAAAACACCACTCTCTGCCACCTCCCTCGTTGATTGCCTCAAGGCTGGAGATGTCATAACACCACTCGATGGCATCTTGTTTTTAGGCTGTAAACGAATCGCCAGTGATATAGCACGTCTTAAAAAAATCGAACCCACCATGAACATCGAAATGAAACGTATCGAAGTATCAGACAACTTCACAGGCACAACAAGAAAGATGGCAAGTTACGAATGAATAACGAGGCGTAAACGATTGCCGCATGCTTTAACATGACAGATATAACTGAAACTAATCTTTGGACAAAAGTGAGTTTAGAATGATCAAACTCATAATCTGCCGAAGTCATATTAAGCAAGGCGATGTACGCAAGTAATAAATGGTAATGGAAACGCGCCACTATAAGACTGGTGGTGCGTTGTTGTTAACGTGTGGGAATGTAGATCGCTTTGTGTATTCGATTCACGAACGATCACTTGTGTCTCATTCTATCTGTATGTTAATTCCGCCCAACGCCCGAAGGGAAAGCTAGACCCTACGTCTTGCAATTTCTCTACACTAATGAAATTTGAAGGCTGATCAGTATTAAAAAAGTCATAAGTCCAACGATAATCAAAACCCAATTTCGCTACCTCATGGCGATCTGACGCGATGTATATT
>NZ_CAWNBB010000082.1:0-70243 GCF_963872585.1 Vibrio sp. 10N.222.47.A9
TTAATGGAATTGGTATTACTAAGTTGTTTATAGCATGCTTTAGATAAAAAAAATCCCGCAATTATGCGGGGAAGCCCAAGAAAATCTGGGGATAGTGTCGGAATGTTGTCGTATCGGAATTTGCTTGTTGTATTCGGGTTAGTGCTCTTGCTCTTCGGCTATACCTTGCCAACGGCGCATCTCTACCCAAATACCAATAATCGTTGCTACTATGCCAAAAATAGGCATCAGTGAGGTCTCTGTCGATGAGCGTAAAACTAACGCACAGAAAGAAATAAAACAGAGAACTGAATAAATTGTTAATCTATCTAATCCTGTCAACATCGCCACTCCTTAGCTAGTTGCCTTTGTTTCAAGTTGTTATCAACTTGTTAACTAAGTTATAGGAAATGATTCTGTTTGCCAAGCACTTATTGCATATTTTTTCTGCAGACGTATTATTCACTCGTTAGATAGAAATAGAGATACAAACCATGACATTCAAACCTGAACTGGCAACCCATACTTTAGAAGCTGAAGGCCTACGTTGCCCGGAACCAGTAATGATGGTCAGGAAGACAATTAGAAACATGCAGGATGGCGATGTGTTACTGGTAAAAGCTGACGATCCTTCGACAACTCGAGATATCCCGAGCTTTTGTCGATTCATGGATCACCAGTTGGTAGGTCAAGCGACAGAAACGTTGCCTTACCAGTATTTGATCAGAAAGGGATTGGAGGCATAACGCCCCACCGAGTATCAAGCATCAAAAAAGCCGCTCGTACCTTATGTTCTTCAACAGAACTCAGAGTACGAGCGGCTTTTTATTTATTCGTTTCTAGACTTGTTTTGCAGATGCTCAAGCTGATGCTGAATTTCTCGGATATCTTTGCGCATAGGAATAATATGCGCCACTCGAATCCAGGCCTCTACCGCAAGCCCAGTCATGATCATCGAACCAGCCACCATTGGTAGCCACATGTCCGTCAACACCATGCCTAATAGTGTAAGTGCAAGACCAAAGGTAAATAGATAACTTTGGCTTTGTGGAGTAATACCCATATAACGCGTCAACATAATCATGCCCTCGTGTTCTTAACTCACAAGATTAAAATATCATGACAAGTATGACAGTTATATGTCCATTCGCTCGATAAACCCGACAATACTGTAAGAGTATGACCTACAACACATTACTCCACTGGTTGAGTATAATAAGACTCAATACTACCGCTTAATAGAAAGCCGCTGCGATAGCCAAACCCACGAATAGCAAGGCGGTGATCTTGCGAATCAGATCAAGAGGCATCTTATCTGCCGATAACTTACCAATGATCACCACTGGCACATTCGCCAGCAACATACCAATGGTAGTACCCAGAATCACCCACGTTAATGCATCAGAATATTGAGCCCCTAGAATGGAGGTCGCAATCTGAGTCTTATCGCCAATCTCAGCAATAAAGAAAGCGATAAAGCTGGCGACAAATGGGCCTCGATTCGAGATCTGCTCATCGTCATCCAACTTATCTGGAATCAGAATCCAGCCCGCCATCGCAATGAAACTGACCACCAGCACCCATTTTAAAATTTCAGGAGATAAGTAATCTGCGATAACGACACCGAGCCATGCAGCAAGAGCATGATTGGCAATGGTGGCAAAGAAGATAGCCGCTATTATAGGTATCGGCTTGCGATATCGACTGGCTAATAAAAGGGATAGCAACTGAGTCTTATCACCGATCTCGGCTAAGGCGACAGTTGTAATTGAAATTGCTAAAACGCTCACGACATGCTCATTTGGGACGGAGATTATTATATTTAACCAAAGACAAACCTCGCGCCCCATCCCGGTTCACGATGCTTGTCTAAGGTCTTGCTAAGCGCCACCAAAGTGGTGGTTGCCTCGAACGCCATGATGATTTTGCATCAATTATGTTGACGGACGAACTCATTCAATAGGATATGAATAAGTAAGCTACTCCCCAAAGACCGCGAGATTTTAATCACCCACGCTTTCAAACACAAGTGTCAAAGTTATCAAAATATCCACTTGTGCCGAAAAACAAACATTAAAGGCAAAAAAATCCACTAAACGACATTTTAGACCACTAATTAAACAAGATTACCCCTACTCGCTTTACCAATATCTCGGTATACTCAGAGGTTATTTTTCTCATTCATTTAAAAGAATCGCGCGAACCTGACTATGCAAAAATACGATATCAAAACCTTCCAGGGAATGATCCTCGCGCTGCAGGATTACTGGGCACAAAACGGTTGTACCATTGTTCAACCACTAGATATGGAAGTAGGTGCTGGCACCTCTCACCCAATGACATGTCTACGTGCACTTGGCCCAGAGCCAATGTCTACGGCATACGTTCAACCTTCTCGTCGTCCGACCGATGGTCGTTACGGTGAAAACCCGAACCGCCTGCAGCACTACTATCAATTCCAAGTAGCTCTAAAACCTTCTCCAGATAACATCCAGGAGTTGTACTTAGGCTCGCTTGAAGTTCTTGGTGTCGACCCGCTTGTTCACGATATTCGCTTCGTAGAAGACAACTGGGAAAACCCAACGCTAGGCGCATGGGGTCTTGGTTGGGAAGTATGGCTAAACGGTATGGAAGTGACTCAATTCACTTACTTCCAACAAGTTGGCGGCCTTGAGTGTAAGCCAGTAACTGGTGAGATCACTTACGGTATCGAGCGTCTAGCAATGTACATCCAGGAAGTAGACTCTGTTTACGACCTAGTTTGGAACGTAGCACCAGACGGTTCTAACGTGACTTACGGTGACATCTTCCACCAAAACGAAGTTGAGCAATCAACGTACAACTTCGAGCACGCAGACGTAGATTTCCTATTCACTTTCTTCGACCAGTGCGAAAAAGAGTGTAAAGAGCTACTTGAGCTTGAGAAGCCACTGCCGCTTCCAGCTTACGAGCGCATTCTAAAAGCAGGTCACGCATTCAACATCCTTGATGCGCGTAAAGCTATCTCTGTAACAGAGCGTCAACGTTACATCCTTCGTATCCGCAACCTGACTAAAGCTGTTGCAGAAGCGTACTACGCGTCACGTGAAGCACTTGGCTTCCCAATGTGCCGATCTGTAGAAGAAAAGGAAGGTAAATAATCATGGCGAAGAATTTTCTAATTGAACTGGGTACGGAAGAGCTTCCACCAACAGCACTTCGTTCTCTAGCAGAAGCCTTTGCTTCTAACTTTGAAGCGGGTCTTAAAACTGCTGAGCTTTCTCACGAAGGCATCAAGTGGTACGCAGCACCTCGTCGTCTAGCACTTAAAGTGACTGCACTGGCTGAAGGCCAAGCAGACAAAGTCGTTGAGAAGCGCGGTCCTGCAATTTCTGTCGCATTCGATGCGGAAGGCAACGCGACTAAAGCTGCACAAGGTTGGGCGCGTGGTAACGGTATTACTGTTGAGCAAGCTGACCGTCTGAAAACAGACAAAGGTGAGTGGCTTCTTTTCAAACAAGAAGTGGCTGGCAAACCAGTTCAAGAATTGGTAATGGACATCGCTGCGAAAGCACTGGCTGGCCTACCAATTCCTAAAGCAATGCGCTGGGGTAACTCAGACATTCAATTTATCCGTCCAGTGAAAACACTGACAGTACTACTAGGTGATGAGCTTGTTGAAGGCAAAATCCTAGGCGTAGCTTCTGCTCGTACTATCCGTGGCCACCGTTTCATGGGCGAACAAGAGTTCACAATCGACTCTGCTGACCAATACCCTGCGATCTTAGAAGAGCGCGGTAAAGTAATGGCAGATTACGATGCGCGTAAAGCGATCATCCTTGCTGATGCTAAAAAAGCAGCAGACGCGGTTGGCGGTATTGCTGACCTAGAAGATGACCTTGTTGAAGAAGTTACCTCTTTGGTTGAATGGCCAGTGGTGCTTACTGCTAAGTTTGAGCAAGAGTTCCTAAAAGTGCCTTCTGAAGCTTTGGTTTACACCATGAAAGGCGACCAGAAGTACTTCCCTGTTTATTCGCATGAGATTGGTGACGCTGAAAGAAGCCTTCTACCAAACTTCATCTTCGTATCGAACATCGAGTCTAAAGAGCCTCGTCACGTTATCGAAGGTAACGAGAAGGTTGTACGTCCACGTCTTGCTGATGCTGAGTTCTTCTTCAACACCGACCGTAAGCGTCCGCTTATCGACCGTCTTGCTGAACTAGACCAAGCTATCTTCCAGAAGCAATTGGGTACAATAAAAGACAAAACAGACCGCATCACAGAACTTGCTGGCTACATTGCTGAGCAAATCGATGCTGACGTTGAGAAATCTAAGCGTGCTGGCCTACTAGCTAAGTGTGACCTAATGACATCAATGGTATTCGAATTTACGGATACTCAAGGTGTGATGGGCATGCACTACGCAACGCACGATGGTGAAGACGAGCAAGTAGCACTAGCACTTTACGAGCAGTACATGCCTCGTTTCGCGGGTGATACGCTACCAAGTACTGGTATTTCATCTGCTGTAGCAATGGCAGACAAGCTAGACACTATCGTAGGTATCTTCGGTATTGGCCAAGCACCAAAAGGTTCTGACCCATTCGCTCTACGTCGTGCATCATTAGGTGTGCTACGTATCATCGTTGAAAACGGCTACAACCTAGACCTAACTGACCTTATCGGTAAAGCGAAAGAGCTACTAGGCGACAAGCTAACTAACGACAACGTAGAAGCTGACGTTATCGACTTCATGCTAGGTCGTTTCCGCGCATGGTACCAAGATGCTGGTTTCAGTGTTGATATCATCCAAGCGGTACTAGCACGTCGTCCAACTAAGCCAGCTGACTTTGACCAACGTGTTAAAGCGGTTTCTCACTTCCGTGAACTGGAAGCAGCAGAAGCACTAGCAGCAGCGAACAAGCGTGTAGGTAACATCCTCGCGAAATTCGATGGCGATCTACCCGCTGAAATCGATCTAGCGCTTCTTCAAGAAGACGCAGAGAAAGCGCTGGCTGAAAACGTTGAAGTAATGACGGAAGCACTAGAACCTGCATTCGCGACAGGCAACTACCAAGAAGCCCTAAGCAAGCTTGCTGATCTACGTGAACCAGTAGATGCATTCTTCGATAACGTGATGGTTATGGCTGATGACGAAGCGCTTAAGAAAAACCGTCTAACGCTACTGAACAACCTACGTAACCTGTTCCTACAGATTGCTGACATCTCTCTACTGCAAAAATAAGCACGAGTGAGACAGTTGCTCTAAGTCATACTCTGAGTAACTAACGGTAAACACCCAAAGGGAAGCGAAAGCTTCCCTTTTTGTTTTTGTGAACCAAGCATTTGTTTGTAGGCGTATTATTGATTAACTGAATGAAACAGCACTCAGACTGTAGAGGGCATTGTTTGCTATAAATAACCTGTTTATTCAGGGGAAGGGAACAATGAAAAAAACAGTACTCGCGCTTTCAATGCTCGCACTCAGCGCATGCAGCCAAACCAGTGACAATAACCTATTACTGACAATTGATAACGACACTGTCGTATTTGAATCATCAGGTAAAGGCACCGTAATTGCAGAACAGGAACTCGCCAAAGGTAGCTATACCTTCTCTATCAGCGACGCTCAAAAGACCTGTGGTACTAACTATGCTTTGGCTGAAGAGAGTCGCATCAAATTCAATAAACCCCTTCGTCTAGACGACTGTGCCGAGAATTCTGAAATCGCCATCAAGGTCTTTCGCGCTAACACCTACCAGTTTACGCTCAACCCACAGACCAATGAACTCACGGTTCAGGTAAAGCCAAAGCAGCAACAAGTTCAAAGCTTTGCCTGCCCAGTACCTAGTGACCAGCCAACCACCATCAACGTTGCTCAAACCTTTGATGATGGCACCTTGGTAAGAGACGCCCTTTCAGGAAAACAAGTCACAGTTACCAACGGCAGCGTCACCATGCAGCCTGCAGAAAACAGCCAAGGTGTTCTGCTACTAGAGAAAGTAGAACCAGAAATCAAAGCCGATTTTAGTTGGGACAACGCCACGGTTTACTTCGTGATGACCGACCGCTTCCACAACGGCAACCCTGATAACGACAACAGTTACAATCGCAGCCAAGACGGACAAGATGAAATAGCCACCTTCCACGGTGGTGACTTAGCCGGTTTAACCGAAAAACTCGACTACATAGAATCGCTCGGTGCTAATGCTATCTGGATTACCTCTCCACTAGAGCAGATCCACGGCTGGGTTGGCGGCGGTGATCGCGGTGACTTCAAACATTACGGCTACCATGGCTACTACCATCAAGACTGGACCAAGCTTGATGACAACATGGGTACCGAAGACGAGCTGAAAACCTTCATCGATACCGCGCACAGCAAAGGCATTCGTGTTGTTTGGGACGTAGTGATGAACCACACTGGCTACGCCACGCTTGCCGACATGCAGAAGTTCGACTTCGGCAAACTCAACCTCACGGATGAACAAGCCAAACAAACACTTGGCGAAAACTGGACAGATTGGCAACCCGCTAAAGGTCAGAACTGGCACTACTTCAACAACTACATCTCATACAGCGATAACGAAGCATGGGAAAAGTGGTGGGGCAAAGCTTGGTTACGCAGCGACATTGGTGCTTATGACTCTCCGGGTTACAACAACCTCACCATGTCTTTGGCACACCTACCCGATTTCAAAACAGAATCGACAGAGACAACCGGGCTACCTAATTTCTATCGCAACAAGTCCACCAGCGCTACAGATGAACTCCAAACTCCGCGTGAACATCTCATCACTTGGCTATCGGATTGGGTACGTGAATATGGCGTTGATGGTTTTAGGGTCGATACCGCCAAGCACGTTGAGTTAGATGCGTGGGCAGAGCTTAAAGAGAGCACTAACCAAGCGCTTGCAGAATGGAAGCAAAACAACCCAGACAAAGCGTTGGATGACCTACCATTCTGGATGACGGGTGAAGTATGGGCACACAGCGTGGTGAAATCAGACTATTTCGCTAACGGGTTTGATTCGATCATCAACTTTGAATTCCAAAGCGACATCGCACCCAAGGCACTTAAATGCCTATCCGATCTCGATGCTGACTACCTGCGCTACGCAGACAAGATCAACAGTGACAGCGAGTTCAACGTGTTGAGTTACCTTTCATCTCACGACACCTCGTTATTCTGGACACAACACGGCAGTGACTTTGCAAAACAAACCAAAGCTGCAAACGCGTTGATGCTGGCTCCCGGTGCGGTGCAGATCTATTACGGTGATGAAATCGCTCGTGATTTCGGCCCAACAGGCTCCGACCCAATGCAAGGCACTCGCTCTGACATGCCTTGGGATCAAATCACAGGTGAACGAGCAGAGTTGCTGGAACACTGGCAAGCGCTTGGTCAATTCCGCCAACGCCACCCAGCGGTAGCCCAAGGTAAGCACATCATCCGTAACAGCAAGGGCTACTATGCGTTCGAACGCCAATACCAAGATGACAAGGTATTAGTCGTTTATACTGGCTCAAAGTAAGCGCTGATTGAAATAACCCACAGGAATTAAAAGGAGAAGCTTAGGCTTCTCCTTTTTTGATCACGAAACACTCGTTCAATAAGAAAGCAGACACTCATTAGTTAAACTTTATAGAAGTTTTTTTCGTGTTAGCGCATTTGGCGCTATGCGTCGCAAAAACATTGCGGTATGTTCAAGGAACACACTGATGGTAGACATAAGGTCTGCCTTAATGACACATAACAAGCAATCACAATGAATTAGGTAAAATAAGTAATGCAGTTCTCTAAGTTTGGTGAAAAGTTTAATCGATACTCTGGAATCACTCGTTTAATGGATGATTTGAATGATGGCCTGCGCACTCCTGGTGCAATCATGCTCGGAGGTGGCAACCCAGCCGCTATCCCAGCCATGCTCGATTACTTTAACCAAGCCAGTGCCGACATGCTCGCCAGTGGAGAACTCATCGCCGCCCTCGCCAACTACGATGGTCCGCAAGGCAAAGACAGCTTCATTAAGTCGTTAGCGGCGATGCTGAAAGAAACTTATGGTTGGGACATTAGCGAAAAGAACATCAGCCTTACCAACGGCAGTCAAAGTGGCTTCTTTTACCTATTCAATCTTTTAGCAGGCCAACAGCCAGACGGATCACACAAGAAAATATTGTTACCGATCGCGCCTGAATACATCGGCTACGGCGATGCTGGCATTGATGACGATATTTTTATCTCTTACCACCCAGAGATCGAACTGCTAGAAAACCGCCAGTTTAAATACCACGTTGATTTTGAAAAGCTCAAGGTTGATGACTCGGTTGCCGCTATCTGTGCCTCTCGCCCAACCAACCCAACCGGTAACGTGCTGACCGACGAAGAAGTACGTAAACTGGATAAACTGGCGCGTGAAAACAACATCCCGCTACTGATCGATAATGCCTATGGCCTGCCGTTTCCAAACATCATCTTTGAAGATGTCGAGCCGTTCTGGAATGAAAATACCATTCTGTGCATGAGCTTATCTAAGCTTGGTTTGCCTGGTGTGCGCTGCGGTATCGTGATTGCGAGCGAAGAAGTAACACAAGCTCTGACCAACATGAATGGCATCATCAGCCTAGCACCCAATAGTGTTGGTCCTGCGATTGCTAACCACATGATTGAAAAAGGCGATTTACTGCGCTTAAGCAGCGAGGTAATCAAACCTTTCTATAAAGATAAATCTCTACGTGCAGTTGAGCTTTTACAAGAAGCGATCGATGACCCTCGCTTCCGTATCCACAAGCCTGAAGGCGCGATTTTCTTATGGCTATGGTTTGATGAACTGCCGATTACCACCATGGAGCTGTACGACCGCCTCAAAGCTCGTGGCGTATTGATTGTTCCGGGTGAATACTTCTTTATCGGCCAAGAAGACGAGTGGGATCATGCCCATCAATGTCTACGCATGAACTACGTGCAAGATGATGAGGCGATGCAGAAAGGCATTTCAATCATTGCTGAAGAAGTAAAAAAGGCTTACTCAGAACAGTAATAAAACCTTTTAGGTTACTGTAACCCAAATACAAAAAGAGCACCGACCTTCTTCAAGGTACTGGTGCTCTTTCACTTTTACTTCCCGATATTTTTTAGCTCTAAGGAGCTAGCAGTAATTAACCTTCTAGTAGGCTATTACCGTTGATAGCAATCTTACGTGGTTGCATCGCTTCTGGGATTTCGCGCTCTAGGTCGATGTGAAGAAGACCATTTTCCATGCTTGCACCTACCACTTTTACGTAGTCAGCCAGTTGAAATTTACGTTCGAAATCGCGCTCTGCAATACCTTGATATACGAAGGTTTTCTCTGCTTCTGCTTTACGCTCACCTTTCACAATTAGCATGTTCTCTTTTTGAGTAAGATCTAATTGGTCATCTGCAAAACCAGCGACTGCCATAGTAATACGGTAGTTATTCTCGTCTTTTTGCTCGATGTTATACGGAGGGTAACCGCCAGAAGCATTTTTTGATGTGTTCGCTTCCATCATATTGAATAGACGATCGAAGCCGATTGCGTTGCGGTAAAGTGGAGTGAAATCTACAGTTCTCATAATGCTATCCTTTTAGTAAGCAATAGTCTTAGCCGTGAATTTTACTGAGATCGAACCTGTGTGTGACCCAGTAAACAGCTAAGGGATTCAGTTCGCATTCCTCGGGTTTCACCTCTATTGGCGACAACGCTGGGACATGGCAATGAATCAATTTTTAAATTGTGTGCTGCCAAAGTTATCCTCTATTGAGCGATACTTCGTTAGCGGTAATGAAGGTTCTGTTTCTTCTCTTGTAGAGCAAGACAGTCATCCTCTTCACAACTAGATATGTGGATTGAGCAAATCGGTTTCAAGCGTCTATTTTCAATTATTTTTCCAATCCAATATTTTTCAATCACTTAAAAACAAAAAAGACCGTCATTTCTGACAGTCTTTTCAATAAGATATTGAGTTTTTTGAGACGAAGCTATTTCGTTTTAGTTCAAGGAAGAGGCGCGGAGCATACGAATGTATGTGAGCACCTCTGACACAGAAATTAAGCGAAAGAGCGAAGTATCAAAGATACTAAACGTCTAGGTTTGCTACTTTCAATGCATTCTCTTCGATGAAGTTACGACGCGGTTCTACTTGGTCGCCCATCAACGTTGTAAACAACAGATCAGCACCAACAGCATCTTCAATCGTCACTTGCATCATACGACGAGTTTCAGGATCCATTGTTGTTTCCCAAAGCTGATCAGGGTTCATCTCACCTAGACCTTTGTATCGTTGTAGGCTCAGACCACGACGAGACTCTTTCACTAACCAGTTCAGAGCTTCAACAAAGCTAGAAACCGCTTGAGTACGCTCACCACGCTTGATGTAAGCGCCTTCTTCAATCAAGCCGTCAAGCGCTTCAGAAAGGTCTGCTAACTTACCAAACTCTTTCGAGTTGATAAGGTCAATGCTGAGTACGTGCTCATGAGTTACACCGTGTGTACGTACTACAATCTTAGGAACGCTTAAACCTAGCTCTTCGTGTTTTTCAACTTCAAGAGAATATTGGCTCGCACCCGCTTCTTTGCCATTTAGCTGCTCTACAAGCTGCTTACCCCAAGCTTCAACTGCCGCTTCATCATGACACTGCTCAGCGGTTAGGCGAGGTACATAAATCAGTTCGTGAATCAGTGCTCGTGGGTAACGACGGCTCATACGATCAACCAGCTTAATACCTGCATTGTATTGATGAACAAGCTTCTCTAAGCCTTCACCAGTAAACGCAGGTGCTTCAGGGTTTACGTGCAATTCTGCATTATCCAAAGCCAAAGATACTTGATACTGGTTCATCGCATCTTCATCTTTGATGTACTGCTCTTGCTTACCCTTCTTCACTTTGTAAAGCGGTGGCTGAGCAATGTAGATGTAACCACGTTCAATCAGTTCAGGCATTTGACGGTAGAAGAACGTCAGTAGCAGAGTACGGATGTGAGAACCATCGACATCGGCATCGGTCATGATGATGATGTTGTGGTAGCGCAGTTTATCTGGGTTGTATTCGTCACGACCAATACCACAACCAAGTGCTGTGATTAGCGTTGCGACTTCTTGAGAAGACAGCATTTTATCGAAACGTGCCTTCTCTACATTAAGGATTTTACCTTTAAGCGGTAGGATTGCTTGGTTCTTACGGTTACGCCCCTGCTTAGCTGATCCGCCAGCAGAGTCTCCTTCCACAATATATAGTTCAGACAGTGCAGGATCTTTTTCCTGACAGTCAGCTAGTTTACCTGGAAGACCCGCTAAATCTAATGCGCCTTTACGACGTGTCATCTCACGAGCTTTACGCGCCGCATCACGAGCACGTGCTGCATCGATAATTTTAGAACAAACGATTTTCGCTTCACCTGGGTTCTCAATTAGGAACTCAGACAGTTTCTCCCCCATCGTAGACTCAACCGCAGACTTCACTTCTGAAGAAACCAGCTTGTCTTTAGTTTGGCTTGAGAACTTAGGATCTGGCACTTTCACCGAAACAATCGCTGTCAAACCTTCACGAGCATCATCACCTGATGTTGAAGTCTTCGCTTTCTTCGAGAAGCCTTCTTTGTCCATGAAGCTGTTCAATGTACGTGTTAGAGCACCACGGAAACCCGCTAAGTGAGCACCACCATCACGTTGAGGGATGTTGTTGGTGAAACAATAAATGTTTTCTTGGTAACCGTCATTCCATTGCATAGCAACTTCAACGGTAATACCGTCTTCACGCTCATGATCGAAATGGAATATTTTCTGGATAATAGGTGTTTTGTTGGTGTTTAAGTGCTCAACAAACGCTTGGATACCGCCTTCGTATTCGAAGTGATCCATTTTGTCTTCTTCGCGCTTATCAATTAGCTTAATTGATACACCTGAGTTCAAGAATGATAGCTCGCGTAGACGCTTAGCTAAAATATCGTAATGGAACTCGATGTTATTGAAGGTTTCTTCACTCGGCCAGAAACGAATCTCTGTACCTGTTTTGTCCGTGTCACCTACAACCGCTAGTGGCGCTTGAGGCTCACCGTGGCAGTATGTTTGAGTGTGGATTTTGCCACCGCGATGGATAGTAAGAGTAACTTGCTTAGAAAGTGCGTTAACTACTGAAACACCAACACCGTGCAGACCACCAGATACTTTGTACGAGTTATCATCGAACTTACCACCAGCGTGAAGAACCGTCATGATTACTTCTGCTGCTGATACTTTTTCTTCTGGGTGCAATTCAGTTGGAATACCACGTCCGTCATCGCTTACTGACACAGAACTATCTTCATGGATAGTTACGATGATGTCATTACAGTGACCAGCGAGTGCTTCATCAATAGAGTTATCTACCACCTCAAAAACCATGTGGTGCAGACCGGTACCATCATCCGTGTCGCCAATGTACATTCCAGGACGCTTACGTACCGCATCCAGACCCTTCAGTACTTTAATACTCGATGAATCGTAATTATCTGACATAGTTACTCTCTGACTAATTATCCTTGCTCTATTTTGCCATGTTCCACATGAAACATCCTGCTATTTTCGTCATGCATATCTGCAATCTGATCAGCGGTAATAGAGCTTACAAAAACTTGAGCCTGGGTCGCCTTTAAACACTCAGCAAGACGTGCTCGGCGTTGGCTATCTAATTCGGAAGCAAAGTCATCTATCAAGTAGATGCACTGCTTACCTGTCATTTGAGTGAGGTGTTGCCCTTGTGCTACTCGTAGCGCGCACACCATCAACTTCAATTGACCTCGTGACAAGACATCTTCCACTGGAGTGCCGTTCACTTTTATCTTTAGATCCGCTTTGTTTGGCCCACTAAAGGTGTAACCAAGCTGCTGATCCCTTTCAAAATTCTTTTCTAATATCTCGGCGTATGGGGTGTCTTTATCCCAGCCTCGATAGTAGTTAATCTTTATCTCAAACTCAGGTAAGAAGGTTGCACAGATTTCTTCGGCGACTTCTTTAAGCTGTTCAACGTACGTGGCACGCCACTGGCTGATGCTTTCGGCTAAACGGGCCAATTCTTGATCCCAATAGCTCAGTTCTCGATAGTTCGTCGCCGTTTTCAATAATGCATTACGCTGTTTATTGAGGCGCTTTACCCTGCCCCAAGCATCATAAAAACCCGACTCACTGTGGAAGACTCCCCAATCAATGAATGCGCGGCGATGCTTAGGTCCATCGGTTAGTAAATCAAACCCTTCGGGGTGAATCAACTGCAAAGGTAAGACTTGAGCTAACTGAGCCAATTTTTGCCCAGTTTGACCGCTTATTTTAACCTCTGTGGTGCCATCGCGCTGCTTATTAATGCCAATTGGCAGCTCAAATTGATCCGAGGTCATAAAACGGCCATGGACAAACAGTTCGCTACACTCATTTTGAATGATACGACCGGTTAAGGAGCTTTTGAACGAGCGACCATGTCCGAGCAGATACACCGCTTCAAGGACACTGGTTTTGCCGCTTCCGTTAGCCCCTATAAGAAAGTTAAAGCCTGATGACGGTTGAATGTCACAGGCTTCAATATTTCTAAACTGCTTTACGATTAAGCGCGATAAAGGCATAACGTCTTCATATTAATCTTCAATCACGGCTCGATAGACAAACGTTGTTGATAAGCAAACATAATGTATAAATAAACACAGTTACAAACGAATCGGCATAACAACGTACATCGCGCTGTCATCTTGTGCGTTTTCAATCAAGGCACTCGCATTCGCGTCTGACATTGAGATTCGAACCTGTTCACAACGCAGTGTGTTCAATACATCCAATACGTAGCTTACGTTGAAGCCAATCTCTAGCGCGTCACCGTCGAAGGTGACGTCTAGCACTTCTTCCGCTTCTTCTTGTTCTGGGTTGTTCGCTGTAATACGCATCTCGGTATCTACAAGATTAACGCGAACACCACGGAATTTTTCATTCGACAGAATCGCAGCACGAGAAAACGCTGAACGTAACTCATCGCAGCCAGCTTCTAGTGTCTTAGTGGTATTTTGTGGCATTACGCGGCGATAATCCGGGAAACGACCATCAACAAGCTTAGAAGTGAAGACATAGTTGTTCACTTCAGCACGAACGTTAGAGTTACCAATCTGCAGCGTTACTGGCTGTTCAAGAGCATCCAGTAGCTTCACTAACTCTTGCACACCTTTACGAGGAACAATGATCTGCTTCTGAGCAAAATCAGCACCCAGTTGCGCTTGAGATACCGCCATACGGTGACCATCAGTTGCAACACTACGTAAGATAGAACCTTCAATCTCAAACAACATACCGTTGAGGTAGTAACGAACGTCTTGGTTCGCCATTGAGAATTGTGTTTTCTCGATAAGACCGCGCAATTCAGCTTGTGTCACTGACACTTCAACTTCACTGCTCCAATCTTCAATATTTGGAAAATCTGCCGCAGGTAATGTTGCCAATGAGAAACGGCTACGACCAGAACGAACCTGAACACGGTCACCATCCAATACCACAGTGATCACTGAGCTATCTGGCAAACCGCGACAGATATCTAGGAACTTACGTGAAGGTACGGTAATACTGCCCGCTTCGAAATCACCTTCAAGCGTTACACGGCTGATCAATTCAACTTCTAGATCCGTCGCTGTCATCGACAACACGTTATCTTCTACTTTAATCAGTAGGTTTCCTAGAATTGGAAGCGTTGGCCTGCCACCGAGTGCGCCAGATACTTGTTGTAATGGCTTTATCAGGTGACTACGTTCAATGGTAAATTTCATATCTTGCTCTTACGGTCTAAATGGCACTGCGTAATAGTACGTGGCCAAGATTCTGCTTATTAAGGTTAAGAATACTGTGTATTAAGAAGAAAGGGTACGAATCAAGTTCGAATAATCTTCTTTAATGTCGTGGCTCTCTTCACGCAGCTGAGCAATCTTACGACAAGCGTGCAGCACGGTCGTGTGGTCACGGCCACCGAATGCATCACCAATCTCAGGCAAGCTGTGGTTAGTCAGCTCTTTAGCCAGTGCCATCGCCAATTGGCGCGGACGAGCAACAGAACGAGAACGACGTTTAGATAATAGATCAGCGACTTTGATTTTGTAGTATTCAGCAACTGTCTTTTGAATGTTATCAATGGTGACCAGTTTTTCTTGCAGGGCAAGTAAGTCACGCAGTGCTTCACGCACGAAATCGATCGTGATCGGACGACCAGTGAAGTTTGCATTCGCAATAACACGGTTCAATGCGCCTTCTAGCTCACGAACGTTAGAGCGTAAACGCTTCGCAATAAAGAACGCCACTTCATCCGCAAGATGAATTTGGTGGTCTTCTGCTTTCTTCATCAAGATCGCCACACGAGTCTCAAGCTCAGGTGGCTCAATCGCAACCGTCAAACCCCAACCGAAGCGGGATTTAAGACGATCCTCTACCCCGTTGATCTCTTTTGGATAACGGTCAGACGTTAGGATGATCTGTTGATTGCCTTCAAGCAGCGCATTAAAGGTATGAAAGAACTCTTCTTGAGAACGCTCTTTATTAGCAAAGAATTGGATATCATCGATAAGCAATGCATCAACACTACGGTAGTAGCGCTTAAATTCTTCAATCGCATTGTTTTGGAGCGCTTTCACCATGTCTTGAACAAAGCGCTCTGAGTGCATGTAAACCACTTTAGCATTCGGCTTATTATCAACAATGGCGTTACCCACCGCATGCAACAAGTGCGTTTTACCTAAACCAGTACCGCCATACAAAAACAACGGGTTGTAAGCGGTTCCTGGGTTATCAGAAACCTGACGTGCCGCAGCCAAACCCAGTTGGTTCGACTTACCTTCAACAAAGTTATTGAACTTATGTTTTGGGTTCACGTTTGAACGGTGATTAAGATCAACCGCTACAGGTTCTTCATCACGCCAGATATTGTGTACTGGTTTACGTGCTTGTAGCTGCGCAGGTGCAGACGACTCAGCAGCTACATCAGCAGCAGTACGAGTACGAGCAGGGGCGATAGCCTCAGATCTTGGAGCAATGACTCGTTTACTTCCAATCTCAAAATGAAGATGCGGGATATCATTACCACAATATTCTTGTAGCAAACGGTTAATGCTATTTAGGTACTTATCGCGCACCCAATCGAGTACAAATCGGTTTGGTGCAAATAGAGTTAGAGTATTACCATTGAGCTCCGCTTGTAACGGACGTACCCACATACTGAATTCTGTAGCTGGTAACTCTTCTTGAAGCTGTTGCAAGCATTGCAACCAAAGCGAAGATGACACGGTGCCCCACTCTATTTAAGTTATATGAAATGACCGCTAATTTTACCTGTTGATAAGTCAGATCACCAGCAATTGATCACAGATCCAGTGAATAAGATCCAAGTTATTCACAATAAATAGGGCAAAACTGGATGGATCCACACATCTTGCCCCTACTTTACTCACATAACGATCCACTTATGCCCGGATCCTTGCTAGTTATCCCCAAATCGAGAATACGATCTGGTTATGGTTAATAACATCTGGTTATTTATTCTATTGAGCATTTTCCCAGTAACATCCAACCCTATAAATATAAGGAGTTACCAAATGAATAACTGGATTAAGGCTGCAATTGCGGCTATCGCACTCTCTGCTGCTACTGTTCAAGCCGCGACTGAAGTTAAAGTCGGCATGTCTGGTCGCTACTTCCCATTTACGTTCGTTAAACAAGACCAACTACAAGGTTTTGAAGTGGATTTATGGGATGAGATCGGTAAACGTAACGATTACAAGGTTGAATACGTAACGGCAAACTTCTCTGGTCTGTTTGGTCTTCTTGAAACGGGTCGAATCGATACCATTTCAAACCAAATTACAATAACGGATGCACGTAAAGCGAAATACCTATTCGCAGACCCTTACGTAGTAGACGGCGCACAAATTACCGTTCGTAAAGGTAATGACAGCATTAAAGGTATCGAAGACCTAGATGGTAAGACGGTTGCGGTAAACCTCGGCTCAAACTTTGAGCAACTGCTGCGCAGCTACGACAAAGATGGCAAAATCAATGTCAAAACCTACGATACCGGTATTGAACATGATGTCGCTCTTGGTCGTGCCGACGCGTTCGTAATGGATCGCCTATCAGCACTAGAGCTTATCAAGAAGACTGGTCTACCATTACAGCTAGCAGGACAACCATTCGAGACAATCGAAAATGCTTGGCCTTTCGTTAACAATGACAACGGTCAAAAACTGCAAGCAGAAGTAAACGAAGCATTAGCAGCAATACGCGCAGATGGTACGCTAGAAAGTATCTCTCAGAAATGGTTTGGTGCGGACATTACTCAGAAGTAACGACTCACTTTCCCATTTGAGGCCCACTGCTTTACACAGCGGTGGGCTTTTTGCTTTTGTGCACTGATTAAAAAGCCTGATATAACAGTATTTCCAAACAATACTTCCAATAAAAATATGAGATAGATTATGGGATTTGACTTTAATTACATGCTAGGTCTGTTGCCAATACTGCTGAAGTATTTGGGCACCACTATGGAGATGGCAATCTGGGGCTTATTTTTCGCCCTAATTCTATCTTTGATACTGGCGAACATTCGTGTATTCAAAATCCCAGTACTCGACCAGCTTAGCCAGCTGTATATTAGCTTCTTCCGAGGCACGCCACTGCTGGTGCAACTGTTCCTTCTATACTATGGCCTACCACAAGTGTTTCCGTGGATGGTTGGACTTGATGCGTTTGGCGCCGCGGTTATCGGCTTAACCTTACACTTTGCTGCTTACATGGCTGAAAGTATTCGTGCCGCGATTATCGGTATCGATCGTAGCCAAATGGAAGCAAGCCTGTCAGTCGGTATGACAACCAGCCAAGCCATGCGTCGAGTGATCTTGCCGCAAGCGACACGTGTGGCACTGCCTTCTTTGATGAACTATTTCATCGATATGATTAAGTCGACTTCACTTGCATTCACCCTAGGTGTAGCCGAAATCATGGCTAAAGCTCAGATGGAAGCTTCTTCAAGTTTCCGCTTCTTCGAGGCTTTCTTAGCAGTCGCGCTGATTTACTGGGGCGTGGTGGTTATCCTCACTCGTATTCAAATTTGGGCCGAAGTGAAACTGAATAAGGCGTATGTACGATGATCAAATTACAAAATATCCACAAGCAGTTTGGTGACACCGAAGTATTGAAAGGGATCGACCTCGAAATCAAGCAAGGTGAGATAATTGTCATCATAGGTTCAAGTGGTACGGGTAAGTCTACCCTGCTGCGTTGTGTGAATTTTCTAGAGCAAGCCGATCAAGGTACGATTTCGATTGATGATATCAAGGTTGATACTCAGAAACACACTAAAGCAGAGGTGCTTGCACTGCGCCGTAAGACCGGTTTTGTGTTCCAAAACTATGCACTGTTCGCTCACCAAACGGCAAGGCAGAATATTGCGGAAGGTTTGATTACCGTTCGTGGTTGGAAAAAGCAGCAAGCTCATGAAAAAGCGCAACAAATACTCGATGATATTGGCCTAGGAGAGAAAACAGATAGCTATCCAGCAGCGCTCTCTGGTGGCCAGCAGCAACGTGTTGGTATTGGCCGTGCGATGGCTCTACAACCAGAGCTTTTATTGTTTGATGAGCCTACTTCAGCGCTCGATCCTGAGTGGGTTGGCGAAGTGCTTAACTTAATGAAAAAACTGGCAAATCAGCATCAAACCATGCTGGTGGTTACCCATGAAATGCAGTTCGCTAGAGAGGTCGCAGACCGAGTGATCTTCATGGCTGATGGTCACATTGTCGAACAGGGATCTCCACAGGATATTTTTGGTAATCCACAGGATCCTAAATTAAAGAAATTCTTAAATAAGGTCGGGATCGAATAAGGATCCTTGTGATTTTAGTTATTCTACGTATAATCCCCCGACCGGAATTTTAGTTAACCCAATCATTGACACTTTTTGTGACAGTGATTACAATTCCGCCTCTTTGTTGAGAGGCGTCGGTTTTCCTTTCTTATATAAAGAAGAGAAAAAATGCCCACGCCGGGTTTAACAAAAACCTAAAACTACTGATCAGTAAGGTAATTACAATGAAACGCACTTTTCAACCTACAGTTCTAAAGCGTAAGCGTACACACGGTTTCCGTGCTCGCATGGCTACTAAGAACGGTCGCGCAACAATCAATGCACGTCGTGCAAAAGGCCGTAAGCGTCTTTCTAAGTAATCTTTGATTATTTTGAATAAGCTAGCCTTCGGTCGGGAGTTACGCTTGTTAACTCCCGAACATTATCAGAATGTCTTCAAGCAAGCTCATCGAGCAGGCTCCCCTCATTTCACCATCATTGCCCGAAATAACTCTCTTTCAAATCCTCGCCTTGGATTAGCAGTTCCGAAAAAGCAGATTAAAACCGCCGTGGGTCGTAACCGATTCAAGCGTCTTACTCGTGAAAGCTTTCGTAACACTCAACACAAACTTCCTAACAAAGATTATGTTGTAATCGCTAAGAAGAGCGCGCAAGATTTAAGCAATGAAGAAATGTTCAAGCTACTCGACAAATTATGGCTTCGCCTGTCTCGCCCTTCGCGTGGATAGCGCTAATACCCATCTATTTTTATAGATGGTTTATTAGTCCACTCATCGGCCCACGCTGCCGATTTACTCCAACCTGCTCTTTATATGCGATAGAAGCGTTGAAAGCTCACGGTTTTGTAAAAGGGTGTTGGTTATCAGGCAAACGTCTATTAAAATGCCATCCTTTGAACGAAGGGGGCTTTGACCCCGTTCCACCAGTCCAAAAACAAGACAGAGATAAATAACGATGGATTCTCAACGTAATATCCTGTTAATCGCATTGGCTTTGGTTTCTTTCCTACTGTTCCAACAATGGAACGTAGCTCAGAACCCAGCTCCACAAGCGATTGAGCAGGCACAATCTGGCAGCACCCTACCAGCGCCATCTTATGCAGATGACTTAGACCCAGCTCCGGGCCAACAAGTCGCTTCTGCAAAAACTATCACAGTAACAACTGATGTACTGACTCTGTCAATTGATACGGTTGGTGGTGATGTCGTTCAAGCAAACCTAAATGATTACTCTGCTGAGTTTGATTCTGAAGATACATTTGTTCTTCTTAAGAACGAACCTGGTCACCAATTTATCGCACAAAGCGGTCTAGTTGGCCCTCAAGGTATCGATTTAAGCAGCACTAACCGCCCTAGCTACACGGTTTCAGCAGACAGCTTCACGCTTGCTGATGGTCAGGATGAACTACGCATCCCGATGACTTACCAAGCGAACGGCCTTGATTACACGAAAACATTCGTCCTTAAGCGTGGCAGCTACGCAATGGATGTTGAATACGATGTAGTCAACAACTCTGGTACTAACGCGACATTCGGCATGTACGCTCACCTACGTCAAAACGTTATGGATGACGGCGGTAGCTTAACAATGCCAACTTACCGTGGTGGTGCTTACTCTACGGAAGATACGCGTTACAAAAAATACAGCTTCGACGACATGCAAGATCGCAACCTGTCTCTTAACCTAGCCAACGGTCAAGGTTGGGCAGCGATGATTCAGCACTACTTTGCAAGTGCTTGGATCCCACGCGACGAAGCAGGCAGCAACCTTTACACTCGTGTCATTGGTAACCTTGGCGACATCGGTGTTCGCATGCCGAACAAGACCATCGCTACTGGCGACGAAGCAAGCTTTAAAGCAACGCTTTGGGTTGGTCCTAAACTTCAAGACCAAATGGCTGCTGTTGCACCGAACCTAGACCTAGTAGTTGACTACGGTTGGTTATGGTTCATTGCTAAACCACTTCATACTCTGCTTTCGTTCATTCAAGGCATCGTTGTGAACTGGGGTCTAGCAATCATCTGTCTAACGTTTATCGTTCGTGGTGCTATGTACCCACTAACGAAAGCTCAGTACACGTCTATGGCGAAAATGCGTATGCTTCAGCCTAAGCTGACTGCAATGCGTGAGCGTATTGGCGACGACCGTCAACGCATGAGCCAAGAAATGATGGAGCTGTACAAGAAAGAGAAAGTAAACCCACTTGGTGGCTGTTTACCTATCATCTTGCAAATGCCTATCTTCATTTCGCTATACTGGGCACTAATGGAGTCTGTTGAACTGCGTCACTCACCGTTCTTCGGTTGGATTACTGACCTTTCAGCACAAGACCCATACTACATCTTGCCACTTCTGATGGGTGCTTCAATGTTCCTAATCCAGAAGATGAGCCCGACAACTGTAACGGATCCAATGCAGCAGAAGATCATGACCTTTATGCCGGTTATGTTTACATTCTTCTTCCTGTTCTTCCCTTCAGGTCTGGTTCTTTACTGGCTAGTATCGAACATCGTAACTCTGATTCAGCAAACGCTTATCTACCGCGCGCTGGAAAAGAAAGGCTTACATTCTAAGTAAGTTCGATAATAGAAAGAGATAAAGAAAGGCGACCAAAAGGTCGCCTTTTTGTTTTTAGCTGATTACAATTCAGCTAATTGATTAATCGTGAGCGCCCCTTTTTGGCTCTCACATGCTAGCAGGCACAACTATGACTACAGATACGATTGTTGCTCAAGCGACCGCGCCCGGCCGTGGTGGCGTCGGTATTATCCGCGTTTCCGGCCCATTGGCGACTCAGGTTGCCCTAGAAGTAACAGGAAAAACACTCAAGCCTCGCTACGCTGAGTACCTACCGTTTAAATCTGACGATGGCATCGAACTCGACCAAGGCATCGCGCTTTACTTCCCTAACCCGCACTCGTTTACCGGCGAAGACGTATTAGAGTTGCAAGGCCACGGCGGCCCAGTGGTTATGGATATGCTAATCAAACGCATCCTAGCCATTTCAGGCTTGCGTGCAGCGCGTCCAGGTGAGTTTTCAGAACGTGCCTTCTTGAACGATAAGATGGATTTAACTCAAGCCGAAGCGATTGCTGACTTAATTGATGCCAGCTCAGAAGAAGCGGCTAAATCGGCGCTTCAATCGCTACAAGGCGAATTCTCTAAACGCATTAATACGCTTGTAGATTCTCTTATTTACTTAAGAATATACGTTGAGGCAGCGATCGATTTTCCAGAAGAAGAAATTGATTTTCTTGCTGACGGTAAAGTCAGTACTGACTTACAGGCTATCATCGATAACCTCGAAGCTGTACGCCAAGAAGCGAATCAAGGTGCCATCATGCGTGAAGGCATGAAGGTCGTGATTGCAGGCCGCCCAAATGCCGGTAAATCGAGCCTATTGAATGCGCTGTCTGGCAAAGAATCTGCGATTGTGACCGATATTGCCGGCACCACACGTGATGTATTACGTGAACATATCCATATTGACGGTATGCCACTGCACATTATCGATACCGCTGGCCTGCGTGATGCCTCTGATGAAGTAGAAAAAATCGGTATTGAACGCGCTTGGGAAGAAATTGCTCAAGCAGACCGAGTTTTATTTATGGTTGATGGCACGACAACAGACGCAACAGACCCGAAAGATATCTGGCCAGATTTCGTTGATCGTCTACCGGACAACATCGGAATGACGGTAATTCGTAATAAAGCGGATCAAACCAGTGAAGAGTTAGGCATTTGTCATGTTAACGATCCAACCCTGATTCGCTTATCAGCAAAAACAGGCCAAGGTGTCGACGCTCTGCGTAGCCACCTCAAGGATTGCATGGGTTTTGCTGGTGGTCATGAAGGTGGCTTTATGGCGCGCCGCCGCCACTTGGATGCACTAGAACGCGCATCGGAACACCTTGATATCGGGCAACAACAGCTTGAAGGCTACATGGCCGGAGAGATATTAGCGGAAGAGCTTCGTATCACCCAACAACACCTCAATGAGATCACAGGCGAGTTCAGTTCCGATGATCTTTTAGGTCGAATCTTCTCTTCATTCTGTATCGGTAAATAACCATAAAGGCTGGCTTACGCTGGCCTTTTCTTTTGTAAGGACAGCTTAATGATCCACATTATTACAGGCAGCACCTTAGGTGGCGCTGAATACGTTGGCGATCACCTTAACGATCTTCTAGAGGCTCAAGGGCACGAGATAGAACTTCACAATCAGCCTGAGTACAATAATATTCCTCAGCAAGGTACTTGGTTAGTGGTGACATCAACACATGGTGCGGGTGATTTTCCCGATAATATCCAACCGTTGATCAACGCATTGACCCAAGAGTCTCCAGATTTAAGTGCTCTTCGTTATGCTGTTATCGCACTTGGTGATTCAAGTTACGATACCTTCTGTTCTGCGGGAAAATCAGTCCACAGCCAACTGACAAAACTCGGTGCACAGCCTATTTCAGACTGCTTTACCATCGATGTATTGGAAACTCCGGTACCTGAGGATGCAGCTGAAGAGTGGTTTAACGATCATAGTGACCAGTTCTAGTCCCTCAGTTTCCCCAAAAAGCGGCTTATGCCGCTTTTTTTGTCTCTGAATATCGTGATTGTGAATAACTTTTTTGAAAAAAATTCGAAAATTAAAGCAAAAACCTCAATTTTCTCTGTGGATAAGATCATACATATACGGTGATTAACCTATAGTTATCCAAATAACAACTTTCTAGCCAATTCTCCCCTGTGAATAAGTAGCCATTTTGATCCCAGCTAATCCTCATCATGATCAAAGTTAGATCACATACTTTGATCCAAAAAAGATCCATGATCTTGTTGATCATTTTTGACTTATCCACAGATACCCTCGATCCTAATAATAGATATAATAAAAGATCTCTATAAAGATCTTATCTATATTAATTAAAAACAGCTTTATCGAAAAATCCCAAAAACGTTTTCTCAAGCTATGAAAACAGGTAGAATATCGCTCCTTTTTATCAATCTAGAAAACGTTTGAATACCCGAGGTCGGTTCATGCTTTATCACGAAAAATTTGACGTCATCGTTGTTGGTGGTGGCCATGCAGGAACGGAAGCCGCACTCGCATCTGCACGTACTGGTCAAAGTACGTTACTACTCACTCATAATATCGATACGTTGGGACAAATGTCTTGCAACCCTGCTATTGGCGGGATCGGTAAGGGCCACTTGGTAAAAGAGGTCGATGCAATGGGTGGATTAATGGCGCAAGCTATTGATCATGCAGGTATTCAGTTCAGAACGTTAAACGCATCAAAAGGTCCTGCGGTACGTGCAACTCGTGCACAAGCTGACCGCGCGCTTTACAAAGCCTTTGTTCGAAATGTTCTTGAAAACACGCCAAACCTAACTCTGTTTCAACAATCGGTTGATGACTTGATCGTTGAACAGGATCAAGTGGTGGGTGTTGTTACACAGATGGGCCTTAAGTTCCGTGCTAACGCTGTGGTACTGACGGTGGGTACATTTCTAGGTGGAAAGATCCATATTGGTATGGAAAGTTCTTCAGGTGGTCGTGCTGGTGATCCACCATCGATCGCACTGGCTGACCGTCTTCGTGATCTTCCATTCCGAGTTGATCGCCTGAAAACGGGTACACCTCCTCGTATCGATGCACGTAGCGTTGATTTTTCAGAGTTAGAGGTTCAGCACGGTGATAACCCAACACCTGTATTCTCGTTCATGGGTAACCGAGCTCAACAGCCTCGCCAAATTCCATGCTACATCACGCACACTAACGAAAATACGCATGACGTTATTCGTGCCAATCTCGATCGCAGCCCAATGTACGCGGGCGTGATTGAAGGTATTGGCCCGCGTTACTGTCCATCGATTGAAGACAAAGTGATGCGTTTTGCTGACAAGAACAGTCACCAGATTTTCATTGAACCTGAAGGTCTAACGACACATGAGCTATACCCGAATGGTATCTCGACAAGCCTGCCATTTGATGTTCAGGTAAAAATCGTTCACTCAATGAAAGGTTTTGAAAATGCTCATATCGTCCGCCCTGGCTATGCGATCGAGTATGATTTCTTTGATCCTCGCGACCTTAAGCTGACTTACGAAACTAAGTTTATTAAGGGTCTATTCTTTGCCGGTCAAATCAACGGTACCACTGGCTACGAAGAAGCGGCAGCACAAGGCTTGATGGCCGGTCTGAATGCAAGTTTGTTCACACAAGGCAAAGAAGGCTGGAGCCCGCGTCGTGACCAAGCTTACATGGGCGTTCTTATTGATGATCTATCGACGATGGGTACCAAAGAACCTTACCGTATGTTCACGTCTCGTGCGGAATACCGTTTGTTACTTCGTGAAGACAACGCTGATATCCGCTTGACTGAGAAGTCGCGTGAACTTGGCTTGGTGGATGATGCTCGTTGGGCTCGATTCAACGAGAAAGTAGAAAACATGGAGAAGGAACGTCAACGTCTAAAAGAAACATGGATTAATCCAAAATCTGAAGATGTTGATCAACTGAACCAAATTCTTAAAACACCTATGTCTCGTGAAGCAAGCGGTGAAGATCTTCTTCGTCGCCCTGAAATGACTTATTCACAACTAACGGCATTGGATCGTTTTGGTCCGGCATTGGAAGATCAACAAGCATCCGAGCAAGTTGAGATCCAAGTGAAGTACGATGGTTATATCCAGCGTCAACAAGACGAAATTGAAAAATCACTGCGTCATGAAAACACCAAATTGCCTGCTGATATCGATTACAGCAAGGTGAAAGGACTTTCTAACGAAGTGGTTCTTAAACTAACGACTGCTAAGCCTGACTCAATTGGTATTGCTTCTCGAATTTCAGGTATTACGCCTGCAGCAATCTCAATTCTGTTGGTTTATTTGAAAAAACACGGCCTGCTGAAAAAAGGTGAGGAAGCATAATCATAATGAGCGCATTACGCGAAAAACTGGATCACCTGATTGGCCAGACTGAACTTGAAGTATCTGAAAAGCAACGTGGCCAATTGGTTGGCTACGTTGAGTTACTGAACAAGTGGAACAAGGCTTACAACCTAACGTCAGTTCGTGACCCGCAAGAAATGATGGTGAAACATATCTTAGATAGCATCATTGTTAGCACTCACTTACAAGGCAAGCGCTTTATTGATGTAGGTACAGGCCCTGGTCTTCCTGGGATTCCGCTCTCAATCATGAACCCTGACTGCGAGTTTTACTTGCTCGATAGCCTAGGTAAGCGTATTCGTTTTATTAAACAAGTGATTCATGAATTGGGCATCGACAACGTGGTACCGGTTCAAAGTCGTGTTGAAGAATTTCAACCCGAAGAAAAGTTTGATGCCGTGCTCAGTCGCGCATTTGCGTCAATGACAGACATGGTAGAGTGGTGTCACCATTTACCTAAAGAGCAATCCGGTGTATTTTTGGCTCTTAAGGGACAACATCCTAGAGACGAAATCGACCTGTTACCTGAATGGTGTTCAGTGACAGACATTAAAGCTTTGCAAGTGCCAGAGCTTGATGGAGAGCGTCATCTAGTTACTTTATCGCGTCAGGGATAATCAGCGAGGCCATAGTGGGTAAAATCGTAGCAATTGCCAACCAGAAGGGCGGCGTAGGAAAAACAACAACTTGCATTAATTTGGCAGCATCAATGGCGGCAACAAAACGCAAGATATTGGTTGTTGACCTCGATCCTCAAGGTAATGCCACTATGGCGAGCGGTGTCGACAAGTATCAAGTTGAAGCAACTGCTTACGATTTGCTGGTTGAAGACACCCCATTTGATGAGGTAGTTTGCCGAAGTACATCTGGCAACTATGACCTCATCGCCGCAAACGGTGATGTGACTGCGGCAGAAATCAAGTTAATGGAAGTATTTGCTCGTGAAGTTCGTTTAAAAAACGCACTCGAATCCATTCGCGACAACTATGATTTCATCTTTATTGATTGCCCACCTTCATTAAACCTTCTTACAATCAACGCGATGGCTGCGGCCGATTCCGTATTGGTTCCAATGCAATGTGAATATTTTGCTTTGGAAGGTTTGACTGCGTTGATGGATACCATCAGTAAGCTCGCTGCGGTAGTAAACGAGAATCTGAAGATCGAAGGTCTTCTTCGGACAATGTATGATCCTCGTAACCGCTTATCGAATGAAGTCTCTGATCAACTCAAAAAACACTTCGGTAGCAAAGTTTACCGAACTGTGATCCCTCGAAATGTACGTTTGGCAGAAGCGCCGAGTCATGGCAAGCCAGCAATGTACTACGACAAGTATTCCGCAGGTGCTAAGGCATATCTTGCTCTTGCAGGCGAAATGTTGCGTCGTGAAGAAGTCCCAGTATAGGTCTAACCAAAGGAATTCGCTCAATGTCTAAGCGTGGTTTAGGAAAAGGGTTAGATGCATTGCTTGCAACTAGCTCATTGGCTCGTGAAAAACAACAAGTTGCTTCTCATAGTCAGGCTTTGTCTGCAGAAGGCGAGTTCACAGAGATTGCCATTGGTAGCTTGAAGCCAGGCGTATATCAACCGCGTAAGGATATGGCGCCAGAAGCGTTAGAAGAGCTGGCCGCATCTATTCAATCTCAAGGTATTATTCAACCTATCGTAGTGCGCCCTTTAGCGTATGGACAATATGAGATTATTGCTGGTGAGCGCCGTTGGAGAGCTGCGCGTCAAGCTGGCTTAAAACAGGTGCCGTGCTTGGTCAAGAAGGTTGAAGACAAAGCTGCGATTGCGATGGCATTGATTGAGAACATTCAGCGTGAAGACTTGAATGTTATCGAAGAAGCACAAGCGCTAGAGCGCTTACAGAACGAGTTCGAGCTGACACATCAACAAGTCGCCGAAGTGATCGGTAAATCGAGAGCAACGGTTAGTAACTTATTACGTCTAAATCAGCTAGAAAATGAAGTAAAAGGTTTAGTTTCTAATAAACAACTGGAAATGGGTCATGCTCGGGCATTGCTTGCGCTTGAAGGTGATACCCAGATTGAAGCAGCAAACACTGCGGCAACCAAAAAAATGACCGTTCGTCAAACTGAGCAGCTTGTCAAAAAGTGCTTAAAACCAGACGTTGAACCAGAATCGAAGCCTGAAGACACAGAAGCTATCGAACTTTCACGAAGACTCACGGAAAAATTGCAAGCAAACGTTTCAGTTACTCGTTCTGTTAGCGGTAAGTCAAAAGTGACGATTACTCTTGATGAGCCTCACAAATTAGAGCAACTTATTGCTAAACTAGAGTACTAAATGAGATAATTGATTTAGGTCAATTATGTAATAAACAAGTAATTTCGTACAAAAGTTGTCGGTTTGTATGCAAAAATGTAAAAGATTGCTGCATTGTGATTGCAATCAATTTGGCTGAACGTATAATTTTCGCCAATTTCTCAGCACGCTTATAAGCGAGTGGTAAAGTGGGCTTAAAGAGGAACGAATACATGGTAGCGGCGTTAGCAAGACCAGGACGAGTGCTTGCAAAGCAAATGTTATTGATCGAGCTTAGCGCGGTTATATTAGTGGCGATAGGGTTAGGTTTAGCTGTTAATCCTGATTGGGGTTTTGCTGCATTAATCGGTGGCGGTATTTTTGTCATCGCGAATGTAGTTTTTTGTGTGTGTGCTTTCCTATTTTGTGGAGCTCGTGCAACTAAGTTAGTTGCGGCGTCGTTCTATGCTGGCGAAGTGCTCAAAATCTTAATCACAGTTTTACTATTCTCTATTGTCTACATGTATATGCAGGTGGAATTAATTCCCCTCAAACTGACCTATTTACTGGTTCTAGGTATTAATATCTTTGCGCCAGTGCTTTTCATTAACAATAAAAAATAGGATGAGTTATGGCTGCGCCAACAGCATCCGGATACATTGAACACCATTTACAAAACCTTTCTTTAGCTAAGTTTGGTCTTGTAGAGGAAACAAGTTTCTGGAACGTACATATAGACAGTCTGTTTTTTTCTGTGCTGACAGGGGTGTTATTCCTTTGGGTTTTTCGCTCAGTCGCTAAGAAAGCAACAGTAGGTGTACCTGGTAAGCTTCAGTGTTTTGTTGAAATGGTAGTGGAATTCGTTGGCGACAACGTTAAAGAAACTTTCCATGGCCGCAATCCTCTGGTAGCTCCATTAGCACTGACTATATTCTGCTGGATTATCATAATGAACTTGATGGACTTAGTGCCTATCGATTTCTTACCGTATCCTGCAGAGCATTGGCTAGGTATCCCTTACTTGAAAGTGGTTCCTACAGCTGATGTAAATATAACAATGGCAATGGCTTTAGGTGTTTTTGCTCTGATGATCTACTACAGCATCAAAGTAAAAGGCTTAGGCGGATTTGCTAAAGAATTGGCACTGCATCCATTTAATCACCCAATCATGATTCCATTTAACTTGGTGCTTGAGGTAATTTCGTTATTAGCGAAGCCACTATCTCTAGGTATGCGTTTATTTGGTAATATGTTTGCGGGTGAGGTGGTGTTTATTCTTATCGCGGCAATGCTACCGTGGTACTTACAATGGGTAGGTGCACTACCTTGGGCTATCTTCCATATCTTGGTTATTTTGATTCAAGCGTTTGTTTTCATGATGTTGACAATCGTTTACCTATCAATGGCCCATGAAGATAGTGATCACTAAAAAAATTTTTAAGCTTTATTCTAACTATTAATGTTAATCGGAGAACGTAAATGGAAACTGTACTAAGTTTTTCAGCAATCGCTGTTGCTATCATTGTTGGTCTTTGTGCCGTAGGTACTGCAATTGGTTTTGCTATTCTTGGTGGTAAATTCCTAGAAGGCGCTGCGCGTCAACCTGAAATGGCTCCAATGCTACAAGTTAAGATGTTCATCATCGCTGGTCTACTGGATGCTGTTCCAATGATCGGTATCGTAATCGCACTACTATTCACGTTTGCTAACCCATTTGTAAGTCAGCTAGCAGGCTAATTAACTCTTAATAGTTAATTAAATTTTTGTAGTTGATTCTTAACGAGGAGTAGCTGTTGTGAATATGAACGCAACTCTGTTAGGTCAAGCAATTGCTTTTTCGCTGTTTGTTTGGTTCTGCATGAAATATGTATGGCCACCAATCATGCAAGCAATTGAAGAACGTCAGAAGAAAATTGCTGACGGTCTTGTAGCCGCTGAACGCGCTGCTAAAGACTTGAACCTGGCACAAGCCAACGCTTCTGAGCAAATGAAGGAAGCGAAGCGCACTGCAACTGAGGTTATTGATCAGGCAAACAAACGTAAAGCTCAAATTATTGATGAAGCTCGCGAAGAGGCTCAGGCAGAACGCCAGAAGATCTTAACGCAAGCTGAAGCTGAAATTGAAGCTGAACGCACACGTGCCCGTGATGACCTGCGCAAACAAGTCGCAACTCTGGCTATAGCTGGTGCTGAGAAAATCCTTGAGCGTACAATCGATAAAGATGTACACAATGATCTTCTTAACAACATTACTGCAAAACTTTAAAGCAAGGGGCTGTATATGTCTGATTTGACTACAATCGCACGCCCCTATGCTAAAGCAGCGTTTGACTTTGCGGTAGATAAAGGTGAGCTAGACCAATGGGGTCAAATGCTTACTTTTGCTGCCGAAGTGGCACAAAATGATGATGTTCATAATTTATTAAGCAGTTCAATGACTGCTGAAAAGTTAGCTGAAATATTCATTGTAATTTGTGGCGAACAATTTGATGAATTCGGCCAAAACTTAATTAAAGTGATGGCAGAGAATGGTCGTTTAATGGCCTTTCCTGATGTTTGTAAACAGTTCTTATTGCTTAAACAAGAGCACGAGAAAGAAATCGACGTTGACGTTACTTCAGCGGTTGAACTTTCTGAAGAACAGCGCACAAGCATCATCAGCAAATTGGAACTGCGCCTAGCGCGCAAAGTTCAGCTGAATTGCAGTATAGATGAGACTCTACTTAGTGGAGTTATTATTCGAGCCGGAGACCTAGTCATCGATAACTCAGCGCGCAGTCGTTTAGACCGCCTGAGCGATGCATTGCAGTCTTAATGGGGATTGGAGCATGCAACTTAATTCCACTGAAATTAGCGATCTAATTAAACAACGTATTGAATCTTTCGACGTTGTTAGTGAAGCTCGCAATGAAGGTACTATCGTTTCTGTAAGCGATGGCATCCTTAGCATCCACGGCCTAGCGGACGTGATGCAAGGTGAAATGATCGAACTACCGGGTGGCCGTTACGCGCTAGCACTAAACTTGAACCGTGATTCGGTTGGTGCTGTTGTAATGGGCCCGTATGCTGACCTACAGGAAGGCATGAAAGTTACAGGTACTGGTCGTATTCTTGAAGTACCAGTAGGTCCTGAAATGCTTGGTCGTGTTGTAAACACGCTAGGTGAGCCAATTGATGGTAAAGGTCCTATCGAAGCGAAACTAACTTCGCCTGTAGAAATTATCGCACCAGGTGTAATCGACCGTAAATCGGTAGATCAACCTGTTCAAACTGGTTACAAGTCAGTTGACTCAATGATCCCTATCGGTCGTGGTCAACGTGAACTAGTAATCGGTGACCGTCAGACTGGTAAAACAGCAATGGCGATCGATGCGATTATCAACCAGAAAGACTCTGGTATTTTCTCTATCTACGTAGCTATCGGCCAAAAAGCGTCGACTATTGCTAACGTAGTTCGCAAACTAGAAGAGCACGGCGCACTGGCTAACACTGTTGTTGTTGTTGCATCTGCTTCTGAATCTGCTGCGCTGCAATACCTTGCACCGTATGCTGGTTGTGCGATGGGTGAATACTTCCGTGATCGCGGCGAAGATGCACTGATTGTTTATGATGATCTATCTAAGCAAGCGGTAGCTTACCGTCAAATTTCACTACTACTTAAGCGTCCACCTGGCCGTGAAGCGTTCCCTGGTGATGTTTTCTACCTTCACTCTCGTCTACTAGAGCGTGCTGCTCGTGTAAGCGAAGCATACGTAGAAAAGTTCACTAACGGTGAAGTGACAGGCAAGACTGGTTCTTTAACCGCTCTTCCTATCATCGAAACGCAAGCTGGTGACGTATCTGCATTCGTACCAACGAACGTAATCTCGATTACTGATGGTCAGATCTTCCTACAAACTGAACTATTCAACGCGGGCGTACGTCCAGCTGTTGACCCTGGTATCTCAGTTTCTCGTGTAGGTGGTTCGGCGCAGACTAAAATCATCAAGAAGCTATCTGGCGGTATCCGTACTGCTCTAGCTCAATACCGTGAACTAGCAGCATTTGCACAGTTCTCATCGGATCTTGATGAAGCGACCAAAAAGCAACTAGACCACGGTCAAAAAGTTACAGAACTGATGAAGCAGAAACAATATGCTCCTATGTCTGTATTTGACCAAGCTCTAGTAATCTTCGCTGCAGAGCGTGGATACCTTCAAGACGTAGAACTGTCAAAAGTTCTAGATTTTGAAGCTGCTTTACTGTCGTTTGCTCGTGGTCAATACGCTGATCTAGCAACACAGATCGACGCAACGGGTGCTTTCAACAAAGAAATCGAAGCTGAGCTGAAGAAGCTTGTTGACGATTTCAAGGCAACCCAGACCTGGTAATTGGTAGGTGGTCTTAGGGCCACCTCATACCATTAACGGAGAGTAACGATGGCCGGCGCAAAAGAGATACGTAATAAAATCGGTAGTGTTAAAAGCACACAGAAGATTACGAAAGCAATGGAAATGGTAGCAGCTTCGAAAATGCGTCGTTCTCAAGACGCAATGGAAGCTACTCGTCCATATGCAGAAACAATGCGTAAAGTGATCGGTCATTTGGCTAATGGTAGCCTCGAGTATAAGCATCCTTATCTTGAGGAACGTGAAGCCAAACGTGTTGGTTACATCATCGTTTCTACAGACCGTGGTCTTTGTGGTGGTTTGAACATTAACTTGTTCAAAAAAGCTATGAACGACATGAAAGATTGGTCTGAGAAAGGTGCTGATGTAGAACTTGCAATTGTAGGTACTAAAGCAACAGCATTTTTCAATAACAGCGGCGCGAAAGTAGCAGCTCAAGTTTCTGGTCTGGGCGATCGTCCAAGCCTTGAAGACTTGATTGGCTCTGTAAGCGTTATGCTGAAGAAATATGATGAAGGTGAATTGGATCGCCTGTTCGTAGTGTTTAACAGATTTGAAAACACTATGGTTCAAGAACCAACGATCGATCAATTACTTCCTTTGCCTAAATCAGACAGCGAAGAAATGAAACGCAGTCATTCTTGGGACTACATTTATGAGCCCGAGCCAAAACCACTACTAGATGCACTATTAGTTCGATACGTCGAATCTCAAGTGTATCAAGGTGTGGTCGAGAATCTTGCTTGTGAGCAAGCAGCTCGAATGATTGCAATGAAATCAGCAACAGATAACGCTGGTGACATTATTGATGACTTAGAACTTGTGTATAACAAAGCCCGTCAATCGGCGATTACACAAGAACTTTCTGAGATCGTTTCAGGCGCAGCTGCGGTTTAAGCTTAGGTAAAACTAAATAGTTAGAGGATTAACGATGGCTACAGGTAAGATCGTACAGATCATTGGTGCGGTAGTCGACGTAGAGTTCCCACAGGGCGAAGTACCTCGTGTATACGATGCTCTGAATGTTAATGAAGTGACAGAACGTCTAGTTCTTGAAGTTCAGCAACAACTTGGCGGTGGCGTAGTACGCGCAATCGTAATGGGTAGCTCTGATGGTTTACGTCGTGGTTTGACAGTTGAAAATACTGGCGCTCCAATCTCGGTACCAGTAGGTACTAAGACACTTGGTCGTATCATGAACGTCCTAGGTGACGCAATTGATGAGTGTGGTGAAATCGGTGCTGAAGAGCATTACGCAATTCACCGCGAAGCTCCAAGCTACGAAGAGCAGTCTAACGAGACTTCTCTTCTAGAAACTGGTGTTAAAGTAATCGACTTGATTTGTCCATTCGCTAAGGGTGGTAAAATCGGTCTATTCGGTGGTGCTGGTGTAGGTAAGACCGTTAACATGATGGAACTTATCAACAACATCGCACTTCAACACTCAGGCCTATCTGTATTTGCAGGTGTAGGTGAGCGTACTCGTGAAGGTAACGATTTCTACTTTGAGATGCAGGAAGCTGGTGTTGTAAACATCGAAAACCCTGAAGAATCAAAAGTAGCGATGGTTTACGGTCAGATGAACGAGCCACCAGGTAACCGTCTACGTGTTGCACTGACTGGTCTAACAATGGCTGAGCGCTTCCGTGACGAAGGTCGTGACGTTCTACTGTTTGTTGATAACATCTACCGTTACACACTAGCAGGTACTGAAGTATCAGCACTTCTAGGTCGTATGCCTTCTGCGGTAGGTTACCAACCTACACTAGCTGAAGAAATGGGTGTTCTACAAGAGCGTATCACGTCAACTAAAGCTGGTTCTATCACGTCTGTACAGGCGGTATATGTACCTGCGGATGACTTGACTGACCCGTCTCCAGCAACAACGTTCGCTCACTTAGATGCAACGGTAGTACTTAACCGTAATATCGCATCTATGGGTCTATACCCAGCGATCGACCCGCTAGATTCTACTTCACGTCAACTGGATCCATTGGTAGTTGGACAAGAGCACTACGACATCGCTCGTGGCGTTCAGTCTACTCTTCAGCGCTATAAAGAGCTGAAAGATATCATTGCTATCCTAGGTATGGATGAGCTATCTGAAACAGATAAGCAAGTTGTATCTCGTGCTCGTAAGATTGAGAAGTTCCTAACTCAGCCTTACCACGTAGCGGAAGTATTTACAGGTGACCCAGGCGTTTACGTACCTCTTAAAGAGACTCTACGTGGCTTCCAAGGTCTTCTATCTGGTGAATACGATGACATTCCAGAGCAAGCGTTCATGTACTGTGGTGCAATTGACGAAGCTATTGAGAATGCTAAGAAGCTATAAGGCTAACTAGGAGGCGATATGGCAGCAATAACCTTTCACCTAGATGTTGTAAGTGCAGAGAAACAAATTTTCTCAGGCCTTGTTGAGACGTTTCAGGTGACCGGTAGTGAGGGTGAGCTTGGTATTTTCCATGGTCACACTCCACTGCTGACCGCTATCAAGCCTGGTATGGTGCGTATTGTTAAGCAGCACGGCCACGAAGAAATTATTTATGTTTCTGGTGGTATGGTAGAAGTTCAACCTGGTACAGCGACTGTACTGGCTGATACGGCTATCCGTGGTGAAGAACTAGACGCAGCAAAGGCGGAAGAAGCTAAACGCAAGGCTGTGGAGAATATCCAAAATCAGCATGGCGATATAGACTTCGCACAAGCGGCCGGTGAACTGGCTAAAGCCATTGCTCAGTTACGAGTTATCGAACTGACAAAACAGCGTCGTTAATCTTTTATAAGATTACTGACTCTGAGATAAAGGCGACCTAAGGGTCGCCTTTTTGCATTTTTAGGTTATCCCGCCCTGAAATGTGGTTACACATTGAGGACTAATGATGACCCTTTTACGTATCAGTACTGGTTAAATAGCTATTACAATTTAATTTGTTAGCTAAAAACGGTTACAATATCGGCTTAATAAAAATAATGTTGGATAGGTTTACAATGAAGTTTAGCGCGGTAATTCTCGCAGCGGGCAAAGGCACTCGCATGTATTCAAACACACCAAAGGTTCTGCACACGCTTGCAGGTAAGCCGATGGTTAAACATGTTATTGATACTTGTAACGGCTTAGGCGCTCAAAACATCAACTTGGTTTACGGTCACGGTGGTGATCAGATGAAGGCTACTTTAGCTGAAGAATCGGTAAACTGGGCACTGCAAGCTGAGCAGTTGGGTACTGGCCACGCTGTGGATCAGGCATCTGCACATTTCGCTGATGATGAAAAAGTCCTGGTGCTATACGGTGATGTTCCATTGATTTCACCTCAAACCATTGAAAACCTATTAGACGCTCAACCAAACGGTGGCATCGCGCTACTTACGGTCGTGTTAGACAACCCAATGGGCTACGGTCGTATTATTCGTCGTAATGGCCCTGTTGTGGCTATCGTTGAGCAGAAAGATGCAACGGATGAGCAGAAGCTTATCAAAGAGATCAACACTGGCGTTATGGTGGCTACTGGTGGTGACCTGAAGCGTTGGTTGTCTGGCTTAAGCAACGATAACGCACAAGGTGAATACTACCTGACTGACGTTATTGCAGCGGCTCACGATGAAGGTCGTGCTGTAGAAGCTGTACACCCAGTAAGCCCAATTGAAGTTGAAGGCGTGAATGACCGCTCTCAACTGGCCCGTCTAGAGCGCGCTTATCAAGCTGAGCAAGCAGACAAACTATTGAAGCAAGGCGTTATGCTACGTGACCCAAGCCGCTTTGATCTACGCGGTGAATTGCAGTGCGGTATGGATGTTGAGATTGATACTAACGTTATCATCGAAGGCAGCGTAAGCATTGGCGACAACGTGGTTATCGGTACCGGTTGTGTATTGAAAGACTGTGAGATCGATGACAACACCATCGTGCGTCCATACAGTGTAATTGAAGGTGCAACGGTCGGTGAAGACTGTACGGTTGGTCCTTTCACTCGTCTACGTCCTGGTGCTGACATGCGTAATAACTCGCACGTTGGTAACTTCGTTGAAGTGAAGAACACTCGCCTTGGTGAGGGCTCTAAAGCGAATCACCTAACGTACTTAGGCGATGCTGAAATTGGTCAGCGCGTAAACGTGGGTGCTGGTGCTATCACTTGTAACTATGATGGCGCAAACAAGTTTAAGACCATCATCGGCGATGACGTATTCGTTGGCTCAGATAGTCAATTAATTGCTCCAGTTACTATTGGTAATGGCGCTACCGTTGGTGCTGGCTCTACAGTAACTCGTGATGTTGCTGAAAATGAGTTAGTTATCAGTCGTGCTAAAGAACGTAAGATTGCTGATTGGAAACGTCCAACTAAGAAGTAAGTACTAACGTCCAAAAGATATTCTGATACAAGCCAGTAGCAATGCTACTGGCTGCTTTCTAAATAACTTTAGATATAAAAAAAGAGCGAGATTACTCGCTCTTTTTTTGTTTTCGTTAAACGATAAACTAGTCTTGCTTATCGTCAGCAACCACTCGAGAGTTATCCGGCGTTGCGAAGTGTTCAGAAAGCTCTTTGTTCGAAACAATATAGCCAACCCACAATGCACCTAAACAAATCACTACCGCAATTCCTGTTGCGCTTAGTGCTTGGCTTGCCATTGCTGCAACCAATGCACTTGCTAGGCCACTAATACTGATTTGCAGGCTGTTTTGTAAGCCAGCCGCTGTCGCAGGGCTCTGTTTCGCGCTTGATAGGGCACGGTTTACTACGATTGGGTAAAGTGCGCCATTCGCTACGGCAATTAGACAGAAAGGTGCTAGTAGAGGCCAGATCGAAGTCAGTTCCCATTGTGATGCAATGAAAATCAGTAATGCGGCAACACTAAACAAACCAATAAGATTTCTTAGTACGACACCATCGCCATACTTCTTCACTGCCTGCTTACCGAAGTAACCACCCGCCATGAATGCAATTGTCTGTGGAATAAAGCTCAAGCCGATGTCTTTTGCTTCATAACCCAGTTGAGCCATGATCTCTGGCATACCGGTTAGGTAAGCGAAGAACGCTGCTGACGCTGAAGCAAACATCAACACATTACCCATGTAAGGCTTTGAATGAAGCAGTGCTTTGATATCGGTTTTGATCGACGTTTGTTTTACTTCTGGCGCTTCTTTTGGTTGAGCCATGGTCGTTGCGATCAACAATGCACCCATTAGCGTCAGTGTGATAAAGATACTGTGCCAACCAAAGCTGTCCGCTAGTAACACACCCAGTTGCGGTGCTAATGCTGGAGATAGCGCTACTAGAGGCATGATAGTCGCAAAAATTTGCTGGCTGCTGCTTTGAGAGTAACGCTTAATAACCATTGCTTGCCAGATTACCGCAGGCGCACACACACCGATCGCTTGAATGAAGCGCAGCGTTAGTAGGTGCCATACTTCGGTACTGAATGCTAAGCCGAATGAAGCTGCAGTAAAGATAACAAGACCAACCGCTAGCGTATTACGGTGACCATACTTGTCACTCGCCAGACCCCAAAGAAGCTGACCCATTGCCATACCACCAAGGAATACGGTTAGAGACAGAGCAATCTGCTCAGGGCCGGTTGCAAAATCGACTTCCATTGCCTTAAATGCAGGAAGGTACATATCGGTCGCAATAAAGCCAAGCATGGAAAGAACTGCAAGGTAGACCAATTGAAATTTAGAAATATTCATAAAATGCCATTAAACTAAAGGTAGTGATGTTTTTATCATCAAAAAAATTGTTAGATAATCAGGAGTAAGAACCCCTGTTTATTTATGCTGACATTCTATTTTTCAGAGCTGATAAAATAAAACGCTAAAATATGTAGTTATCAATCAAAAAATTTGAAGGCTTATGTTCTCTAAATCCTCGTTAGAAATGCTTGATACCGTTGCTCGCTTGGGCAGCTTTACTGCGGCTGCAGAGCAATTGCACAAAGTACCATCGGCGATCAGCTATGGGGTTAGGCAGGTAGAGCAAGAGCTTGATGTTCTACTTTTCAGACGCTTACCAAGAAAAGTAGAGCTGACGCCTGCTGGGGAGTTGTTTATTGAAGAGGCTCGTCAACTGCTGAGACAGATGGAAGAACTCAGTGCGCAAACTCGCCGAGCTGCGCGTGGTTGGAAGAAAACCTTACGTCTAACCCTTGATAACGTGGTTAAGCTCGACAAGATGAAGCCGATGATTGAAGAGTTTTATCAAACCTTTGAGTTCGCTGAGCTGCAGATCAACATGGAAGTGTTTAATGGTTCTTGGGAAGCCATTGCACAGGGCAGGGCCGATGTCGTCATTGGAGCCACTTCGGCGATTCCGGTTGGCGGTGACTTTGAAGTTAAGGATATGGGGCGGTTAGATTGGGCATTTGTGATGTCACCCAGTCACCCGTGTGTGCGAGAGCAAAACCTTAATGAAGCCTTTGTTAGCCAGTATCCCGCGATCTGTTTGGATGATACTTCTAGCGTACTGCCTAAGCGTCATACTGGCCACTATGCGAGTCAGAGACGTCTTCTATTACCTAATTGGTACAGTGCGATAGAGTGCCTCAAGAATGGTGTTGGGGTGGGTTACATGCCAAGGCATATTGCCGCGCCTATTATCGAGCAAGGCTTGCTTGTGGAAAAAATACTACCGGAGCCTAGCCCGCAGAGTCACTGTTGTTTGGTTTGGAGAAAAGATGACAACCATAAATTGATCGAATGGATGGTCAAATATCTAGGATCAAGTGAACAGCTGCACCAAGATTGGTTGGATCATCGTAAAGCACTTTAATGATCTATTTGAAATAGGATCGTGTGAGGTTTTACCTGAAAGCGTTCAAATAAAAAGAGCGAGTAAATACTCGCTCTTTTGGTTCGATAGCTTAACTCTTAAGACAAGAAGAACTTGTAGGAAGGGTTGTCTGTTTCATCTTTGCACTGGTAGCCAAGTTCTTCTAAGTGTGTAGAGAACTGAGCTAAATCATCATCACCGAGTTCGAAGCCACACAGCACTCGACCGTAGTCGGCACCATGGTTACGATAGTTGAACAGGCTGATATTCCAGTGAGTCCCTAAGGTATCAAGGAATTTAATCAATGCACCTGGGTATTCAGGAAACTCAAAGCTGTAAAGACGTTCTTTCAATGGCTTCGATGGTTTACCGCCTATCATGTAACGAATGTGCAGCTTTGCCATCTCGTCATCAGACAAGTCGACAACCGCGTAGTCACCCTCACGTAAGTCATTGATGATGTGTTCGAGTTCTTCTTGTCCACCTTGTAGACGTACACCAACGAAGATATTCGCCAGGCTTTCGTCGTTGTGGCGGTAGTTAAACTCAGTCACCGCTCGACCACCAATAATGTTACAGAACTCTAGGAACGCACCTTGTCGCTCTGGAATAGTTACCGCAAGTAGACCTTCTCGCTTCTCACCCAATTCACAACGCTCAGAGACATAACGTAGACCGTGGAAGTTGGTGTTCGCACCAGACAGTACCGTTGCTAGTTGCTTATTTTGCAGTTGGTTTTGTTCTGCAAACTTCTTAAGGCCAGCCAGAGCAAGCGCTCCTGAAGGCTCAGCAATCGCACGGGTGTCTTCAAAGATGTCCTTTACCGCAGAGCAGATTTCATCGCTAGAGACGGTAATATGACCATCAATGTACTGTTGGCAAAGACGGAAGGTTTCTTCACCAATGCGTTTAACCGCAACACCATCAGCAAACATGCTGACCTGATCCAGTACCACTGGTTCACCCGCATCCAGTGCTGCTTTCAAGCAAGCCGAGTCTTCAGGCTCTACCGCAATCACTTTAATCTCTGGCATCAGTTGTTTGATAAGCACTGCAACACCAGCGGCTAAGCCACCACCACCAACCGGCACAAAGATATAATCCATGTGGCCGTTTTGCTGCAGCATCTCCATACCCATAGTGCCTTGCCCAGCAATCACCAGTGGGTGATCGAAAGGAGGAACAAAGGTGAAGCCATGTTCAGCCGACAGACGTTCCGCTTCCGCTTTCGCTTCATCGAAATTACTGCCGTGTAAAACGACCTTACCGCCAAATCCGCGTACTGCATCAACCTTGATATCCGGTGTCGTTTTCGGCATCACGATTGTGGTTTGAATACCTAACTTAGAGCCAGATAACGCCATACCTTGTGCGTGATTCCCTGCGGATGCTGCGATAACACCGGCTGCTTTCTGTTGTTCAGAAAGGCTTGAAACCATGTTGTAAGCACCGCGCAGCTTAAACGAGTGTACCGGCTGACGGTCTTCTCGTTTTAGCTGAACCTGATTACCGATACGAGCGCTTAAGCGTGGCATATCTTGCAGAGGTGTCACGATTGCCGCTTCGTAAACCGGTGCTCTCAGGATCTGGCGCAGATAATCTGCGCCACTTTGTTTTTTGGGACTGGAGGTGTCATCACTCATAGTTAGCCCTCAAGCTTAGACTTATCACGCACAGCGCCTTTGTCGGCACTGGTCGCCATGCTTGCGTAAGCTTTCAGTGCGAAAGACACTTCACGTTGACGGTTTTCTGGTTTCCAGCCTAATGCATCTTGTTTTTCACGACGTGCTGCTAGTTCATCTTCAGCCACATCAAGCGTGATTGAGCGGTTAGGGATATCGATAGTGATGATATCGCCTGTGTTCACTAGACCAATTACGCCGCCGCTTGCTGCTTCTGGAGAAGCGTGACCGATAGAAAGGCCTGATGTACCACCAGAGAAACGACCATCGGTTAGAAGAGCACAAGACTTGCCTAGACCCATCGATTTTAGGTAAGTCGTTGGGTAGAGCATTTCTTGCATACCCGGGCCGCCTTTAGGACCTTCGTAACGAATGACAACCACTTCGCCTGCTTTTACTTTACCCGCTAAGATGCCTTCTACTGCCGTATCTTGGCTTTCGAATACGATTGCAGGGCCTTGGAATTTAAGGTTTTCTTCATCAACACCCGCGGTCTTAACGATACAACCATCAACGGCGATGTTACCTGAAAGTACCGCTAGGCCACCTTCTTGGCTGAACGCGTTTTCTTTGGTACGAATACAACCTTCTTTGCGGTCGTCATCTAGACGATCCCAACGGCAATCTTGTGAGAAAGCTTTGGTGGTACGGATGCCCGCAGGACCTGCACGGAAGAACTTAAGCACGGCTTCGTCTTCTGTTTGCATGATGTCGTATTGAGCGAGCTGCTCTTGCATGCTTAGGCCAAGTACGGTGCGAGTTTTATTATTCAGTAGGCCAGCACGATCAAGCTCACCTAGAATCGCCATTACACCACCAGCACGGTGAACGTCTTCCATGTGGTATTTCGGTGTTGAAGGAGCAACCTTACAAAGGTGCGGAACGCGACGAGACATCTCATCGATATCATCCATATCAAAATCAATGTCACCTTCTTGAGCGGCTGCTAAAAGGTGAAGTACTGTGTTACTTGAGCCACCCATTGCGATATCAAGCGCCATCGCATTATCAAAGGCAGCGCGATTTGCGATGTTGCGTGGCAGTGCTGACTCGTCATCTTGCTCGTAGTAACGCTTAGTTAGATCAACGATGCGTTTACCGGCGTTGATGAATAGCTCTTCACGGTCTGCGTGCGTCGCCAGCATAGAACCGTTACCCGGTTGAGATAGACCTAGAGCTTCTGTTAGACAGTTCATTGAGTTTGCTGTGAACATACCTGAACATGAACCACAGGTTGGACATGCAGAACGTTCTACTTGCTCACTTTGCTCGTCTGAAATCGTTGGATCGGCACCTTGAATCATCGCATCAACAAGGTCGAGCTTGATGATTTGATCTGAAAGCTTGGTTTTACCTGCTTCCATTGGGCCGCCTGATACAAAGATCACTGGGATGTTAAGGCGCATTGCTGCCATCATCATTCCCGGAGTGATTTTGTCACAGTTAGAGATACACACCATTGCATCCGCACAGTGTGCATTGACCATGTATTCTACTGAGTCTGCAATAAGCTCACGTGATGGCAGTGAGTACAGCATGCCGCCGTGGCCCATTGCGATACCATCATCGACTGCGATGGTGTTGAATTCCTTTGCGATACCACCCGCTTTCTCGATTTCACCCGCAACCAGCTGACCCATATCTTTAAGGTGAACGTGGCCTGGAACAAATTGAGTGAAAGAGTTTACAACCGCGATGATCGGCTTACCGAAGTCATCATCTTTAACGCCAGTTGCACGCCATAAAGCGCGCGCACCAGCCATGTTGCGTCCGTGGGTTGTCGTTGCTGAACGATAGATTGGCATTGTTTAAATCCTTATAAAATATTTGGCTGTTGCTTACTTATTTGTTTGTGTTTGGCTTTCTGACGCATGGTCTGCTGGATAAACGTAGTCTAACCAGCCCCATTTATCTTCAGTGGTTCCATTGAATAAACCAAAGTAAGCTGCTTGAACTTTTTCAGTGATAGGACCGCGTTTGCCTTCACCTACTGTAATTTTGTCTACACTGCGAACCGGAACGATCTCTGCAGCTGTGCCTGTCATGAATACTTCATCGGCAAGGTATAGCGCTTCACGAGCAATGTTCTCTTCACGGATTTCGTAACCCATGTCTTTTGCTAGTGTCATGATTGAATCACGGGTGATGCCCGGTAGAATCGCGCTGGTTGCTGGTGGCGTTGATAACACACCATTACGAATCACAAAGATGTTCTCGCCAGCACCTTCTGAAAGGTAACCATCGACGCTCAGTGCGATACCTTCATCGTAACCATGACGACGAGCTTCACCACCAACCAGTAATGAAGATAGGTAGTTACCACCAGCTTTCGCAGCGGTAGGGATAGTATTTGGCGCGGCACGATTCCAGCTTGAAATCATCGCATCTACACCATTCTCTAGCGCTTCTTCACCTAGGTAAGAACCCCAAGGGAACGCAGCGATGATCAGATCCATCTCAGTATTTTCTGGCGGGCAGACACCCAAACCAACGTTACCGACAAAGCCCAGTGGGCGTATGTACGCAGACTGTAGCTTATTTTGGCGTAGCGTTTCGCGAGTCGCTTCCATAATTTCTTCCTCAGTAAAAGGAATAGGGAAGCGGTAGATTTTCGCTGAGTCTTTTAGGCGTCTTGCATGCTCTGGGTGACGGAAGATTACCGGCCCTTTTGGCGTGTTGTAACAACGAACGCCTTCAAACACAGAAGTACCGTAGTGCATTGCGTGAGTCAGGACGTGAACGTTCGCCTCTGCCCAAGGAACCATTTCACCGTTAAACCAAATATAGTCTGCTGTTTTAGCTGTCATGTTTGCGGTTCCTTATGCGTTTATCTTTTGCTGTAAGTTGTTGTTTGGCAATTCATTACGACTGATAGAGATAACGTCAACGGAACGTACATCCCACAGCTTTTCGATTTGGTTTACCAAAAAAGAGATCGGACGGTCACTGTCGACAATGATCTCTACACTCGCCACCTTGCTTTCGTGGTTTTGAGTGCCCGCGACTTGCTTAACGATGAAGCCACGGTGACGGATAACACGAAGAACACGCTCTAGTAGTACTGGCTTATCATCGGCTTTGATGTCTAATAGGTATCTTTTCATGTTATGTGTTCTCCAACATCTCACTGTTTGAAGCACCTGGCGGTACTAATGGCCATACGTTTTCTTCTTCATCGATAAGAACATGAAGTAGGTAAGCGGTTTTGCTTTCTAGCATCTCTTTCAATGCTGGCTCTACTTCTTCTTTACGCGTGATGGTTTTGCCCGGGATATCAAATGCTTTCGCGAGCATGACGAAGTCAGGGTTGTCATCCAAGATGGTTTCACTGTGTCGGCCATCAAAGAACAGAGATTGCCATTGGCGAACCATGCCCAAGCGAGAGTTATTCAGAAGCACCATCTTCACTGGGATCTGACGACGCTTTAGCGTGCCAAGCTCTTGTATATTCATCATGAATGAACCGTCACCAGAGATAAGAATCGATTGGTCATCAGGACGGCCAACCGATGCACCCATAGCGGCTGGTAAACCAAAGCCCATAGTGCCTAGACCGGCTGAGGTGATGAAGTTTTGAGGATCGCGAGGCTGAATGTGCTGAGCGGCCCACATCTGATGTTGGCCAACATCCGTCGAAATGATAGAGCTTGCTGGCATCATGTCTGATAACTGCTTTAGCAGTAGTGGAGCAAAGATCAGATCACCAGGGTGGTCATAGCGCCACTTGAATGAGCTACGAAGGCCTTCTGAGTGGTGAACCCAAGATGAGATGTCTTGGCTCAGTTCTAGTTGAGGCAGGATCTTGTTGATGTCACCGCGAATTGGCGCATCAGCAAGGCGCAGTTTACTGAACTCTGCCGCATCGATATCGATATGGATAACTTTTGCGTGAGGAGCAAAAGTATCAAGCTTACCTGTTACTCGGTCATCAAAACGAGCGCCAACAACAATCAACAGGTCACTTTCTTGAACCACTAGGTTAGCGGCTTTAGTGCCGTGCATACCAAGCATGCCAAGGTAGTGCGGGTCGTCACGTTCGATAGTGCCTAAGCCTTTCAGTGTGCTTACGGCCGGCATTGGGTTAAGGCGTAAAAACTCGCGAACTGCATCGGTTGCTTTCGCCAGTTGAACGCCACCACCTACGTATAAAACAGGACGAGTCGCTTGAGACAGGAAGTATTGAGCTTGTTCAATAGCATCCGTTGTCACAACAGGAATGGCTGGTGGTGTAAATTCAGGAAGAATTTTTACAGGGGATTCGGCTAGTTGAACATCTTTAGCGATATCGACAATAACCGGACCGGGACGCCCTGCTTTTGCAACGATAAATGCTTCAGCCAATGTTGGCGCAAGATCTTCAATATCGGTAACGAGGTAGCTGTGTTTAGTACATGACAGAGACATACCAATCACATCCATTTCTTGGAATGCATCGGTACCGATGTGGGAGCTAGCAACTTGACCAGTGATAGCGACGAGTGGGATGGAGTCCATAAAGGCATCAGCAAGACCTGTTACTAGGTTAGTCGCGCCTGGGCCTGATGTTGCCATACAAACAGCCACGTCTTGTGTTGCACGCGCCATACCAATGGCAGCCATTGCAGCACCTTGTTCATGGCGACAAAGGATGTGTTCAACACCGCCGTCATAAAGTGCATCGTAGATTGGCATGATGGCACCACCTGGGTAACCAAATACGATCTCAATGCCTTGTTGCTTGAGTGCGGATACGACTAGTTCTGCGCCTTTCATCGTAATCCCTCCGTATTACCTTTATTTTGGTCATTGTTTCCGTTGTCTTTGCACATCTTGTGCTCCCATTCTTCCTGTAAATCGGCAAGGCCGAAAATAATAAAAATTATAAAAATCGAATCGCTAAATTAGAAAAAACCCCCGGACTTTTCAGTGCGGGGGTTTTTTCTAATTCGTGGTTACTTTCTTCCCACTCGCCCCCGCGCAGTCTTAATAATGACTACGATAATCAGGTTAATCAGTGCGTAAATGCGAGCGTTAAAAATCATAATATTCGAGTTTTCTCGTTTATTGTCTTCAGTAAAAGTCTACATCTCTAGTGTTATCACACAAATCTGCAGTATGACAAGGAAAATGTCATTCTTTTTTCACATTAAAACACCATTCCACCAAGCTATATAACAACCTTATCGCTTTGGTGAGCAACGAATACCCAGAGCGAATACTTTTAAATCAAAGACAAAGGAAAGTTATGGGACTCGCGATAATTCACAGCCGGGCTAGTGTGGGAGTAGAGGCACCAGAAGTGACCGTTGAAGTGCATATAAGCAACGGTATGCCTGGGTTTACATTGGTGGGGCTACCTGAAACGACGGTCAAGGAATCTAAAGATCGAGTCAGGAGTGCCATCATCAATTCTCGCTTTGAATTTCCATCGAAAAGGATCACGGTCAACCTCGCGCCTGCTGATTTACCTAAGGAGGGAGGCCGTTTTGATCTGCCAATCGCGCTTGGGATTTTGGTGGCGTCAGATCAGCTTCCGACATCAAAAATAGCTCAACATGAATTTATCGGTGAGTTGGCATTGTCAGGAGAACTTCGCTCGGTAAAGGGCGTTCTGCCTGCGACGTTAGCCGCCGATAGTGTCGAACGATGCTTAGTGGTTCCACACCACAATGGTGATCAGGCAGCCTTAGTCGGCAAGGGGGCTCATAAATCAGCGCAAACCTTGCTAGAGGTTTGTGCGGATATGTGTGGCCAGGCTCAGCTTGGTTTATATCGAACCGAGCATCATCATGTCGATGTGTCTGATAATCGTGACTTACAAGATATTATTGGCCAGCAGCAAGGTAAGCGAGCACTGGAGATCGCCGCAGCGGGCAACCATAACCTGCTTTTTCTCGGCCCGCCCGGAACTGGAAAAACCATGTTGGCTTCTCGATTGCGCGATTTGTTACCTGAGATGAGTGATGACGAGGCGATGGAAACGGCTTCGGTGGCTTCTTTAACGCAACAAGAGATCAATCAATACAACTGGAAACAACGACCTTTCCGTTCTCCACACCATTCGAGTTCGATGGCAGCATTGGTCGGTGGTGGCTCGATACCTCGCCCCGGTGAGATATCTTTGGCGCATAATGGCTTATTGTTTCTTGATGAGATGCCAGAGTTTGAGCGTAAGGTGCTTGATTCACTGCGAGAGCCGCTAGAGTCGGGTGAAATCATTATCTCCCGTGTCGCGGGTAAGACTCGTTTTCCGGCTCGCTTTCAATTAGTCGGTGCACTTAACCCAAGCCCAACAGGTTATTACGAGGGCAATCAAGCTCGAGCGAACCCGCAAATTATCCTGCGTTATCTCAATCGTTTATCCGGCCCCTTGCTGGATCGATTCGATATGTCATTGGAGATCCCTCTATTGCCCAAAGGTATGTTAGCCGAAGGAGGCGATCGTGGAGAAACCACTCAAGTCGTGAAGCAAAGGGTTAAGCATGCTCGTGAGTTGATGTTATCTCGAAACCATAAGTCGAATGCACTGTTAGGTAGCCGAGAAATTGAAAAGTATTGCCCATTGCGACGCGAAGATGCGGAGTTTCTCGAGACCGCACTGCATCGATTAGGTTTATCGATTCGTGCCTATCATCGAATCATCAAGGTAGCGCGAACTATTGCAGACTTAGAGGGTAATGAGCAGATTGAAAAGAAGCATTTATCGGAGGCGCTTGGCTATCGAGCGATGGATCGCTTGCTGAAACAACTTTCAGCTCAAGCTGTGTAGTCATACCAATCGTAGTAAACAACGGGTCATTTATTTACTGTGATTGGTATAAAAACAAGAAAGCCTGCTTTTTATGCAGGCTTTCGTTGTTATGAACCAATTGTTATGAACTAATGGTTATGAGCGAGTAGTGATGCCTAACTAGAACTTGTAGTTCAGGCCAACTGAAACGATATATTGAGACTCGTCGTAGAAGGTAATGTTCGAGTCGCTGGTGCCGTAGCCCGCCAGTGAAACAAATGACCAGTTGTCCCAGTTCATGAATTGCTCATATTCATACGCGGCGAATAGGTTGATATTGTCGTCGCTGCGTTTCTTTTGGAAAGTAATGCTGCTGGCATCGTAAGAGCGTTGGTTGTAACCCGCTGTTAGTGCGTACTGGTGACGCCCCATGCCACCAAATAAGCTTACCTCACCACCGAATTGGTCGTAAGACTCAGCTTTACCATCAGCATCACGTGTTTGATAGATAACGGATGGAATAAGCATCATGGTACGACTGAGTGGCAGGCGATATTGACCTTTCAAGTAGAGCGTATTGGCATCTCGTTTGAGAGCTTCTTCAACCTGATCTTCTTCCACGTCTTTAGTCGCGTAAGCCATGTCTAGCGAGAATGCAGAACCTGCGATGCTACTTAATTTCAAACGAAAGGCGTTGCCGGTCTCATCAGTTTTGGTGCGAGAAATGCCTTCAGCGTAAGGGTTTGCCCAAGTCTCACCTGACATGATGGTTGGCAGAAGTGACGCGTCGATGGTCATGCCTGACTCTAGTTGGTATTTATAGCCAACCTCCAGCACTACAGTACCGGTTGCCACATCATCACGAGCAGTACCTGTGTACACCTGGTGATTTAGCTTCTCACCAAAGGTGTAAGCGACACTGCCTAAAGGTGCGACAAGAAATGAGCTCTCAGATGAGGCTTTCTGTGTATTTGACGAAATGGTGCTATCAGCATCGGTATTAAAGTTTGAGGTGGAAGAGGCAACCCCGGTATTGATAGATATTTCACCACTGAAACCTTGTTCGTCTGCAAGCTTGGCAAAAGCGGGAGAGGCTGCAACGCTCAATGCGAGAAGAGTTATTTTTATTTTCATTCAAGGGCTCCTTGCCCACCGGTTCTTAGGACGGGTTATTAATAGCAGTAAAGCTTTAAATTTCCAGGTTAATTATTTATCAATGATGATTTTTGAACAAGCAAAAAAAAGGAAGCCGAAGCTTCCTTTAATCATTACCTTACTTCTTTAATAAGAAGTTAACCAGTTCGAAGTACTCATCGAGAGAGTTAATGCCTTGAGCGTCAATCAGGTAGCGGTTGTTTACTACAACTGCTGGAACGCCTGACAAGCCGCTGTCTTTGAATGCTTTGTCGAAACGACGAACCATAGAATCTACTGCAAAGCCGTTGTATGCCGCATCGAATTTCTTAGCATCAACGCCTTCATCTAGGAAGATTTGACGCAGTTCTGCTTCATCGCGTGGTGGCTTGTTCATGGTGTGGATGCGGTTAAACATCACTGGCACCATTTTATCTTCAACTTTCAGTGCAATCATGGTCGCGTAAGCTTTGCTCATTGGCAGACCCATGTTGCCACCCATGAATGATACATGGTTCTTCTGTAGCTTAGCGTCTTTAGGTAGCTGTTGTTTTAGCTGCTGGATGATTGGCTCAAAGCTATTACAGTGTGGGCAGTAAAAAGAGAAGAACTCTGTCACCATTGGTTTTTTTGATGCTTCTAGATCGAGAACTTTGTAGTGTTCACCTTCGTTAAATTTCGCAGCGTGAGCTGAAAGGCTCAACATGATCAATGAGAAAAATGCGAATAGCTTTTTCATTTATCCAATCTCCATTATGTTTGAATTTTTATCTAGTTGTATGTTGCGATTGCTGTTACCACTGAGGCATTAACGAAAGTGGTGGCTCTTGCAGGGTAGCAATTTGCTCTTTACAAGCAAGTACTTGTTGCTCCCAATATTTCGGATCATTAAACCATGGGAAGGCCAAAGGAAACGCCGGATCGTGCCATCGTTTCGCCAACCATGCCATGTAATGCACCATACGTAGACCGCGCAGAGGTTCGATTAGTTTCAGTTGCGCGGTATTAAAATCGCAAAACTCTTGATAACTCTCTAGCAGAATATCCAGTTGCATCATTTTATCTTGGCGTTCGCCGTTAAGCAGCATCCACAGATCTTGAACAGCAGGACCATTACGCGCGTCATCAAGATCGACGAACATTGGCCCGTCGCGCCACAAGATATTGCCCGGGTGGCAGTCGCCATGGAGACGAATGTTGTCAATGTTACTTGGCCACTGGCTCTCTAGCTCTTTGATCAGAAGGTCGACGTCATTGAAGAACGCGTTCTCTAGGTGCGTTGGGATAAACTGAGAGTTCTCTAGAATCTTACGTGGCTGATAAAGGTATTCATCTAAGCTGATGGTCGGGCGATGCTGAAATGTTCTTCCAGCACTGGCTTTATGAATACGACCAAGGAAGCGTCCAACGCCTTCCAATTGATCTAGATTGTCGACTTCATATTGTCTGCCACCGACGCTTTCAAACAGTGCAAATAGATAGCCTTGATATTCATGCAAGGTTGCGCCGTTGATTCGCATAGGTGGAGCAACCGGTAACTCTTGTTCGATCAACTCTAACGCGAAGTCGTGCTCTTCTTGGATCTGTGCGGTGTTCCAACGCTGCGGACGATAAAACTTAACGACGTAGCGTTTACGGTCTTCATCGGTGAATTGATACACCCGGTTTTCGTAGCTGTTGAGAGCGAGAAGCCCGGATTCAGCACGAACTCCAATGCTCTCCAGTGCGTACCACATGAAGTCAGGAGTCAGGTTATCAAAGTTAAAGGCTTGCATCGTCATAGAATAAAAAAGGCTCATTACTGAGCCTTTTTCCATTTATTGGGGTGTTATACCAAGCACTAAGGTGGCTGGTATCAGAGCTTCTTGATAAAGCGGCTTTCGACTTCCATCGTAAACTCTTCATTATCCGAGAGTATAAACTGAATTGTCGAAACTGGTGAGCTCAGTTTTTCTGGATCGACGCCTAAGCTGATAGGAAGGTTTAAAACCTCACCTGGGTCTACGGTAATCGTTTGTTTACCGTACCAGATAGAATCTGGTAGCCCGCTGACATCAAGCTTGTACTCTTGCTCTTGCTGAGTTTTGTTGATTACTTTCAAGTTGTAAGTATTTTCGACAAGCCCTTGGCTATTGATTCTAAATAGCTGGTTTCTATCTCGTAGAACACTTAAGCCTGCAGGATCAACACTCGCTATCTGTGCGAAGAACAAACCCAGCATGACGATCAATATAGCGCCATAACCTAGCAGCTTAGGACGCATCACCTTGGTTGTGTGACCATCGAGCCTGTGTTCGGTGGTGTAGTTGATCAGGCCTTTGTCATAACCCATACGTTCCATGGTGTTGTCGCAGGCATCAATACACGCGCCACAGTTAATACACTCGTATTGCAGGCCGTCACGGATATCGATACCCGTTGGGCACACTTGAACGCATAAATTACAGTCAATACAGTCGCCTAGACCAAGTTCTTTTGGATCGGCTTTACGAGAGCGAGGGCCGCGGCTTTCACCTCGTTCAGTGTCGTAACCCACGATGAAGGTATCTTTATCGAACATTGCCGATTGGAAACGCGCGTAAGGACACATGTGCAGACAAACAATAGAACGCATCCATCCCGCATTCGCATAAGTACACCCAGCAAAGAACAATACCCAAAACACCGGCCAGAAAGTCGAGTTAAAGGTAAAGAAGCCAACCACCAGCTCTTTGATCGGGATGAAATAACCGACAAAGGTTAAGCCCGTCGCAATCGCAATCGCCCACCACGCGATGTGTTTGATGGTTTTTCTTAGAATTAAATTGCTCGTCAGTTTGCCCGAGTCTTGTTTTCTTCGCTTATTGGCTGCACCTTCCAGTTTCTCTTCGAACCAGATGTACATGAAGGTCCAGACGGTTTGCGGGCATAAATAACCACACCAGACTCGCCCTAAGAAGGTGGTTATGAAGAATAAGCCAAACGCAGCAATCATAAATAGGATGGCGAGTAGGGTCAGATCTTGTGGGTATAACGTGGTGCCAAAGAAGTTGAACTGCTGGCTACCGATATCGAGCAAGATCGCTTGTCGTTCACCAAATGGAATCCATGGGATAAGCGCAAAAAGTAAAAGTAAGAACCAACCGCCGTAACGACGAAGTTGTTGGAATTTACCTTTGCTTTCTCGAACATAGATTCGGTTACTTGGGTTAAATCGATCTCCATTACCTTTATGTGTTTTTGGGTTAAAGGTTTTAGGAGTCACATCTTTGATGTCGATTTTATCCTGACTCATGGACTATCCTTTTTGTGGCTTGTTTGCCCGGTTAAGTCGGGCATGACGACATTACTTGAAAGTATGGTTTAGAGAACCTGTAGAAATTGAGCTTGGTGCATTTGTTGGTATCGCACTCACTCTTATTATTTTAGAAGATTCTTATGGATGGCGATTATAACGACAATCTTGTTCTCATTTCTTTAACGCTATCAACCTTTAACAACAAAAGTCATAACAGTTGTGACGAAAAAATAGCGAACAGAAACAAAAAAGCGACCGAGTGGTCGCTTTTCGAAATTGATTGTTTTATTTATACGGCAATTGAGTTCTAACCAAATAGGCGATTAAAGAAGGCCACGCGCTTTTAGAATTGCCGTTTTGAAATCATCTTCTTGGTCTTTTTTAAGACCTGGGATCATTTCATCTTTTTCGCTGTTACGCATTTTTAGATGGTAGATAAGAACATCGTCAGTCAGCTCTTCTAGCTTGCCTTGGTAGCCTGCTTCGTTTGATAGCTTAATGATGAACTCTAATAGGTTAAGCTCTTGATCTTTCTGCCACTCAGGCTCCATCAGTTCAAGCAGTTCCTCAATGCGGTGACACTTCATACTTTACTTCTCCACAAATTTTATAATGATTTGTGGTTAAGGTATCAAATCGGGTAGGGAATACCAATGTGTAAAGGCATTTCAAGACGGGACTGGGCAAGAAAAAAGCGCAGTAAAAACTGCGCTTTTCGTTAAGCGGCTTTAATTACTTTTGTTGCAGTCGGTGCTAATAAAGCAGTCTTCTGAACGAGAGTCATTGTAGGAGCCAATTTCTTAGCCGTTGGAGCAGCAACAAAGCCACTACGACGACGCATCGCACTACGGTTGGTGTGCGAGAACCTGACAGCTGTTGGGCGCATTAATTTACCTAACGGTCAGGCATATCCATTGCCAATCTAATGGCCTGACTTATCATGAGCTTCGCTTCAATTACTTGAAGAGTCACTCGTCTGGCTTTCGCCAATCCGAAAAATAAATCAGGATAATGATATGCATGCATATCAAGGCTTAGATTATCACTATCTAAGTTATCGATCGACGCCTGAGTGATAATTAAACGATATTAGAGCTAAAATAGTGTGAGCAGTATATTTGAGTTTGAACCTCTTTCAGGCTTAAGATGATGCTTTAAAGGAGGTGCATATGTCGTTCTTAAAGAAAACGTTAGCTAGTTTTGGTATTGGATCTGCCAAAGTGGATTCTGTATTGCAACAGGAAGTGCTTTACCCAGGCAAGAAGGCGAGCATTATTGTGTATGTCTATGGTGGCGCTCAGCCACAAGAAATCGACAACATCGATCTCAACTTGTGCTGTCGTTACGTCAAAGAAGTCACCATGAACTCGCAAAGGCAAGAGGGCGGTCATAAACGCCGAATGCACCAGACGTACTCGTTGGCTAAATGGAGCCTGCCGTATGCCTTTGTGATTCAGCCGGGAGAAACCCGTGACTTTGAATGTGAGTTTGATGTACCGCTGAATACACCAGTCACGATTGGTGATTCAAAGGTGTGGCTGGAAACCGGGTTGGATATTGCGATGGCGATTGACCCATCGGATAAAGACACCTTAACGGTTCGTCCTGATGCACTCCTCGACGGCATCTTTAACGAGCTTGAAGCTCAAGGGTTGCGGATACGCCAAGTGGAGTGTGAAGCGGTCGATGGCTTTGAACTGCCGTTTGTCCAAGAGTTTGAGTTTGTGCCGACTACTGGCCCTTATCATGGTCGCTGGCGTGAGCTTGAGGTTGTTGCTCATCGTGGTGAGACCGAACTTAAGTTGTGGTTTGAGATAGACCGCAATCGCGATGGCGCAAAAGGTATGTTGGCGAGCTTGCTGGGAATGGGTCAACTACAGCGTCAATTGAGTGTCCCGCTTGATACCTCACCAGAAGACGCCGGTAAGATGGTGGTCGAGTATTTAGAAAACGCGTCTTAGCTGAATCGCACATTTTATAAGTCATTTTGTCATAAAAATTTAAGCTTACACGTGTAAGCTTAATGTGTAATACTGGGTCAATCGAACATTTACTCTAGTAGGATACTCATGTCTGCATCATCAGCCAGCGAATACAGTGACATCGAAGAACGCGCTAATGCGATAACCCATGGTTTGGGCGTCGTACTTGGCGTAGTGGGCCTGATCCTGTTACTGATTCGTGCGTTTGATTACCAAGCCGACATGCTTACTGTTGCCAGTATGGCGGTGTATGGCAGCAGTATTATTCTGCTCTTTCTTGCTTCCACGTTGTACCACTCGATCACCACTGAGAAAACCAAGCGCTTACTCAAAACGCTCGATCACTGTGCTATTTATTTGCTGATCGCGGGCAGTTACACGCCGTTTCTTTTGGTGGGCTTAAGAACCCCATTAGCGATGGGCTTGATGGCGGTGATCTGGGGGATTGCGCTGGTGGGCATCATCATGAAGATTGCCTTTGTTTACCGATTCAAGCGCTTATCGCTGTTCATTTACTTAGCGATGGGTTGGCTATCTTTGATTGTTGTTTATCAATTAGCGATGAACATCGATATAGGTGGTTTGGTGTTACTGGCGGTTGGCGGGGTGATTTACTCGCTGGGTGTCATTTTCTATGTGGCAAAACGCATCCCTTATAACCATGCCATCTGGCACCTGTTTGTGTTGGCGGGCTGCGCTTGCCACTTCTTCGCTATCTATCTGTTCGTGACACCAGTTTAGCGGGCAACGACTTCGATAATCTCGGCTTTAATCTGATATTCAGGGTGCTCTGCTAGGTCGAGTTCTATCAACTTACCTTCTTCAGCTGTCTTTGGTCGCAGGTAAGTGTCAGCCATTCGTTTGATTGATTTCCAGACCGCGACTTCTTGTTGTGCCAGTAACTCACCTTCTGCGGTAAATACGCTGATGTTAAGTGATACCAAAATGACAGCTTGAGTGCCTTGGTTGGTGATGGCTGTCGGAATGATAAGCTCACCACCTTCATAGCGGCTCGCGCCTAATACGACATCCACTCCTGATTGAGACAGTTGCAAGCTTGGCTTTTTACTATTAACCACAATCGTAGTACCACGTGTACTGGTTGCAACTGGGATTGCGACTACGGGTACAGCTGCGACTGGCGCCGTCGCTACCGCTGAAGTTATCTCTGTCGTTGTTGTTTCTTCTGTTTTATTTTCTGCCACATACTGCCAAGTAAAATCGTCTTTTAGTAACACTTGCTTGCCATCAGGCAATGTGACCATTTGATCAGCAAAGGCAGAACTTACGAATACTGAGTTTGCGAGCAATGCGCTAGCGAGAAGTACGTATGATTTCATCTGTGTTTCCTTGATTTTTTTGCTTGGTTAGCGTCGCCAAAAGGCTGGGAAAAATAGAACAATGAGCGTCAGTATCTCGAGTCGTCCCATTAGCATTCCTAAACTTAGCAACCATTTAGCGGCGTCTGGCAGTGGAGCAAAGTTCCCGGTTGGACCGATCACGCTGCCCATGCCTGGGCCTACATTGGCAACGGCTGTGATAGCGCCAGATATACTGGTCACAGGATCAAGTCCCATCGCGCTCAAGCCGCCTGCAATTAAGATAATCGTGATAAAGAACATCAAACCAAATGCCACGAGTGAACGCACAATATCGTCATTCACCGGTCGCTGATTGTAGCGTTGAACAAACACGCCTGATGGGTGAATTAGCTTCATCATTTGTTTGTGGAGCATGGTCATCGCGATCTGGAAACGGAAGATTTTAATACCGCCAGAGGTTGAACCCGAGCAAGCGCCCGCCATCATTAGGAATGCAAACAAAGTAGTTGGCAGTGCACCCCAGGCGGTGAAGTCTTCTAAGCCAAAACCGGTTGTGGTGACGACTGATACGATGTTGAACATCGAAACACGCATCGCATCCATAACAGTGTAGCCATCTCTAACCACCAACCATGTTGATATTACGGCGCTGGTGAACAAGAACAGGTACGTGAAACCTCTCACTTGCGCGTCTTTGTAGAGGATTGAGAGTTTTCGGCCTCGCAGTGCGCTAACAAACAGTAAGAATGGCAGTCCACCAAGGAACATGAACAGTGTTCCCACCCAGTGAGCACTGTTGGAGAAGTGGTTCATCGATCCATCTGAGGTTGAGTAACCCCCCGTCGACAGTGTTGTGAACGCGTGATTGATCGCGTCAAAGATGCCCATGCCTGCAAACAAATAGCTAATGATGCATAAACCAGTCAGAACCAGATAAACCGCTACGATGTTCTTCGCGACGGTTTTTGCTCGTGGGCTGCTTTTATCTGACCAATCGGATGATTCGGTTTGGAACAGGCGCATACCACCAACGTTGAGCATTGGTAGAACTGCTACCGCCATCACGATAAAGCCGATGCCGCCTAACCATTGCAGTATAGAACGCCACAACAGAATGCTTGGTGCCATGCTGTCTAAGCCGCTTAATACGGTTGAGCCTGTCGTGGTGATACCTGACATGGTTTCGAAGTAGGCGTCCGTAAAGCTGATGTGGTTAATGAAGACAAAGGGCAGGGCGGCAAAGGCGCTGGCAATTGTCCAAACCAAAGAGGTGATAAGGAACATGTCCCGCACCCCAAGTCGGAACTTAGCGGAGCGGCCCAAGCTCAAGCAGATGAACGCCACAATGTGCGTGATCACTACCGATTGACCAAACTCGAGGAAGCCACCGGTGCCAGTAAAAAAGGCAACCAATGTGGGGATGTACATGAAAAGGGCGAGTTTTGATAACACTAACCCTATCACTAATAATATCGGACGAAAGTTGACCATAGCTTAATAGACCATAGCTTTAATTGATTACAGCTTTGTGCCGGAGCGCCGTTCTCACAAAAGAAAGTTGCGAGAAGAAGCTCACGAGAACAAGGCTATAAGAAGAACGGGCTCGGTTGGAATAGAGACTCAACATCCGGTACGTATTTCTTGTCCACTAGGAACATCACTACGTGGTCATCCTGTTCGATTACGGTTCTATCGTGCGCGATAAGCACCTCTTCTCCGCGAACAATCGCACCAATAGTGGTGCCCGGTGGCAGTTTGATGTCGCCAATCGCTCGGCCAACGACTTTAGATGTGGTCTCGTCACCGTGAGCAATGGCTTCAATCGCCTCTGCAGCGCCGCGACGTAGAGAGGATACGTTAACAATATCAGCACGACGAACGTGAGTAAGCAACGCAGAAATCGTCGCTTGCTGTGGAGATATCGCAATATCAATCACGCCACCTTGAACAAGGTCGACATAAGCGCCACGCTGAATCAGCACCATTACTTTCTTGGCACCCATTCGCTTCGCCAGCATCGCTGACATGATGTTGGTTTCATCTTCATTGGTTAGAGCAATGAACACATCAACTTGATCGATGTTCTCTTCGGTCAGCAGTTCTTGGTCGGCTGCATCACCACAGAATACGATGGTGTTTTCTAATTCTTCAGATAGCTTCTCGGCGCGAGTATAGCTGCGCTCGATAAGCTTGATGCTGTAGCTTTGCTCAAGGCGTTTTGCCAAGCTTGCACCAATGTTACCACCGCCAACAATCATGATGCGACGATACGGTTTCTCTAGACGCTGAAGCTCACTCATTACTGAGCGGATGTGGTTACTCGCTGCCACAAAGAAAACCTCATCATCGGCTTCAATGATGGTAGTGCCTTGTGGACGAATAGGGCGACCTTGACGGAAAATAGCGGCTACACGAGTATCAATGTGCGGCATGTGCTCACGCAAAGCAGACAGTGCGTTACCGACCAGTGGGCCACCGTAGTAGGCTTTTACTGCGACTAGGCTAACCTTTTGTTCAGCAAAGCTCACAACCTGCAGTGCACCTGGGTATTGAATCAGGCGCTCGATGTAGCTGGTGACGAGTTCTTCTGGGGCAATCAAATGATCGACCGGAATCGCCCCTGATTTGAAGAGTGCTTCTTTCTCTTCTAAATACTGTGGAGAGCGGATACGGGCAATTCGGTTTGGCGTATTAAACAGAGAAAAGGCAACCTGACATGCGGCCATGTTGGTTTCATCCATGTTGGTTACGGCAACCAACATGTCGGCATCTTGCGCGCCCGCTTCACGTAGTGTGTTCGGGTGGCTAGCATAACCGTTTACAACTCTAAGGTCGTATTTGTCCTGAAGTTCACGAAGTCGGTCGGCATTACGGTCGACGATCGTGATGTCATTGTTTTCACCTACTAGGTTTTCAGCAAGGGTACCGCCAACTTGTCCAGCACCTAGAATAATGATCTTCATAGCCTTTCTCTTATTTTTTGCCGTTGTAATTCTAGTGATCTCTTTTCGCTTTGATAATGCACTAGAAAGAAACAGCGGCTAAGAAATAAATTCTTAGCCGCTGTTAGTTGTTATGCCTGTTTTACTAGAACTGCGTAGTAGAAGCCATCCATATCTTCTTCACCAGGTAGTATTTGACGACCCGGTTTTTCGATATCAGACCCAACTAGCGTTGCGTTCTCGGTACGCTCTAAGAAGGCTTTCACTTGCAGTACGTTTTCTTGCGGCGTGATAGAACATGTCGCATAAACCATGGTGCCGCCTTCTTTTAGCTGGCGCCACATTGCATCCAAAATCTCACTTTGCAGCTCTGCTAGAGCATCAATATCAGATGCACGGCGTAGCCACTTAATGTCAGGGTGACGGCGAATTACACCCGTCGCTGAACATGGAGCATCAAGTAGGATGCGGTCGAACTGGCTGCCTGTCCACCACTCTTCAGGGTAGCGAGCATCACCACAGATTACGTCGGCACGTAGTTGTAGGCGTTCAAGGTTATCGTAAACGCGGTCTAGGCGTTTAATATCACTGTCGATTGCAACCACTTCAGTGTCTTGAGTATGTTCAAGAATGTGTGCAGTTTTACCACCAGGTGCTGCGCAGCAATCTAGGATTAGCTCACCATCTTTTGGTGTTAGGAAATCAACGGACAACTGAGCTGCAGCATCTTGCACAGATACCCAGCCTCTGTCGAAGCCAGGAAGCAAAGTAACGTCACAAGGTGAGGCTAATTTTATGGCATCAGCTGCTTCAGGGTGCAGTGTGTATTCAATGTTTTCGTTTTTAAGCAGTTCAACATACTCGTCACGAGTGTGGTGTTGGCGGTTTACGCGCAGCCACATTGGTGCCTTGTTATTGTTTGCTTCAACCAATTGCTCCCACTGATCTGGGTAGCTCTCTTGAAGTATTTTTAGAATCCAGCTTGGATGGCTGTATTTACCCGCATTGTGGCTAACGGCTTTCTCGTCTAGTTCTTCTTGATCGCGCAGATAGCTGCGAAGTACGGCATTGATCAAACCACTGAGGCTTGGGCCACGCAGTGTTTTGGTTGCTTCAACTGTTTCAGCAACGGCGGCATGCGAAGGAATTCGCATAAAGCCCAACTGATAAATGCCTACTAAGATCAGGTGATGGAAGACGCGCTTTTTACCTTTAAGCGAGTTTTCCATCAGTTCGTTAGCGATTGACTCTAAGCGAGGCAGGTAACGAAGTGCGCCGTAGCAAATCTCTTGCAGTAGAGCATGGTCTCGCGGACGGATCGTTTTTTGAGCCGCAGGGAGAGCGTGTGAAAGAGAGTGGCCTTTATCGACAACTTGGAATAGGACATTTGCAGCAGCAGCGCGAACATTCATGAGGGGTACCGAATATTTATTTGAATACATGAGGGCATCTCTGCCCTCGTAAAGGTTTTCTAAACTGTGTTTTTACAAGCTACACATTTTTAAGTGCATATTGAGTAGCTTTAAAGCGGTTAAGAAAGTTGAGTACCAACTTCAAACCAGCTTGCACGTGAGTTCAAGATGTCTTGAACTGACATGGCTTTTTTACCTGGAACTTGCAGTTGTTCCAAAACCAGTACTTTGTCGCCAGTCGCAACATAGATCCCCGTTTTATCTGCTTTGATGATTGAGCCAGCTGGCGCAGATGTTGATTCTTCATCAACACGTGTCTGCCAAACTTTAATGCTTTTTTCATCATTAGAGCTGCTATCAGTAATCGCAAAGTGGCTCATTGGCCATGGGTTGAAAGCGCGCACACAACGTTCGATGTGTTCTGCACTGTCATTCCAATCAATTTTAGCTTCGTCTTTGCTCAGCTTCTTCGCGTAGTTAGCAAGTTCGTCGTCTTGCTTCTCAGCAACGGCTTTACCAGAAGCGATGTCAGCTAAACACTCAACAAGAGCATCAGGGCCAAGGCCAGCCAACTTCTCGTACATTGACGCGCTAGTATCTGTCGCTTCGATTGGCAGCGTTGCGATGCTTAGCATATCACCGGTATCTAGGCCGATATCCATCTGCATGATCGTCACGCCTGTCTCTTTATCACCCGCCCAGATAGAGCGTTGAATCGGAGCAGCACCACGCCAGCGTGGTAGGATTGAACCATGCACGTTGATACAACCCAAGCGAGGCGTATCTAATACAGCTTGTGGAAGAAGCAAGCCGTAAGCGACAACAACCATGATGTCAGCATTCAAATCTGCTAGCTCTTGCTTAGCCTCATCTGACTTGAAGTTTTCTGGTTGGTAAACCGGAATATTGTTTTCAAGTGCGATGTTTTTTACTGGGCTCGCAGTCAGTTTTTTACCGCGGCCTGCTGGACGATCTGGCTGTGTGTAAACAGCAATAACTTCATGCTCCGAAGACAACAACGCCGCCAAATGACGGGCGGCGAAATCCGGAGTACCTGCGAAGACAATTCTTAAAGATTGACCCAAGGTAGACTTCCTTCTTAATTTAGTAATAGCAGCGGTTATTAACCTTGTTTCTCGTTGAAACGTTTAATCTTCGCTAGCTTATCTTGAATACGTTTGCGCTTTAGTGGCGATAGGTAATCAACAAACAACTTGCCTTCTAGGTGGTCAAGTTCGTGCTGAACACAGATAGCCAGAAGGTCGTCAGCGTCGAATGTGAATTCGTTGCCTTCACGGTCTAATGCTTTAACCGTTACTTCTGCAGCGCGAGGGACTAGAGCTCGAGCGCCTGGTACAGATAGACAGCCTTCTTCGATACCATCTTCGCCACGTTTGTCGGTAATTTCAGGGTTGATCAGAACCATAGGCTCGTCACGTGTTTCTGAAATATCGATAACAACGATGCGCTGGTGGAAATCTACTTGCGTTGCAGCAAGGCCGATACCTTCTTCGTCGTACATGGTTTCAATCATGTCATCAACGAACTTTTGAATCTCTGGGGTAACTTCTTTTACCGGTTTCGCCACGGTACGTAGACGATCATCTGGTAATGTTAATACTTGTAATACAGACATATACACTCGAAATATTGAACTGTGCCGAAACAGCTTAAACCTTGTTGGCTCAATTCTAGACATTTTAGAGGTCAAATGACAGCATCCTGAAGGTAATTCTCTAATCAGATGTCATATATTCAGACCAAGGAACCTAGGTCATGCGTCATTTTTCTCCCACTTTTTCTCTTATTTGTGCCTCGTTTTCGTTCGCCGTTACGGCTGAAAATAGTGAGCAACCTTTAACCATTAAACAAGATGCACCTCAGGCCTATGTGGTGGTTAAGGGGGATACCTTATGGGATATTTCCGCGATGTATCTCGATAGCCCCTGGTTGTGGCCAAGGCTATGGCAGGTAAACCCTGAAATAGAAAACCCTCACCTGATTTACCCCGGAGATAAATTGTCTCTGGTTTGGATTAATGGCGAGCCTGTGTTGAGCCTCAAACCCGTCATAAAGCTAAGCCCTAAGATTCGTGTATCAGAGAAGAAAGCGGTGCCTACCGTGAATGAGGGGTTGGTTCTGCCGTATCTGCAATCTGACCGCTTGGTTGAGCAGCAAGATATCCAGTCAGCGCAACGAGTGTTAGGGACCAGTGATGGCAAACGCTTCTTATCGGGTGAAGACCGATTGTTTATTTCGGGAAACCAGCAGCATCAAAAATGGGGTATCTACCGTGCCGTCGAGACTTATCAAAGGCAACAACCTCAAGCGAATATTACCTCTTTGCGTTTGGTCGCCACGGCGCGCTTGAAAGAGGTGGATGCTGAGTTCAGTAGTTTACAGATAGAGACTCAACTGCAAGAGGTGTTACTTAATGACCTCGTGTTACCAGAACTTGGCGTTGATCAGGTGAAGCTCTCAACCACATTTTATCCAGCGCCTAGTGCTGCGGGGCAGTTTGCTAATATCTTGGGTTCATTAGATGGCAGCCAATATAGTGCAAAGAATCAAGTGGTCGTTATTAATAGAGGCTCAAAGGACAATCTTCGCCAAGGCTCTATGTTTACCCTCAGCGAAAGCGGCGCTGTGGTGTTTGGTAAGCAAGGCGAATACAGCTACAAAGAGTCTGCGGCGAGCGATAAGGTGCAATTGCCAAGTACCTCACTCGGTAGCTTGATGGTCATTCGTCCTTATGGGTATTTTAGCTTGGCCTTGATCACTCAGAGCTCTAAGCCTGTAAGTAATGATATTCTTGCGGTATCGCCTTTGGATCTGGCTTTGAAGGAAGAAGCTAAGGGCACCGAGTGAATGAGCAACAACTGAGTGCTTGGCTAACTCTAAGTTTTGTTCCGCAATTGGGTGGCAAGCGCCTTTCTCGACTGCTGAGCATTGATTCCCCTTCGAATATTGTTGGTTACTCAAGTCAGCAACTGCAAGCGCTTGGTTTGTCTGCCAAGCAAATTGCCTATCTAAGAGATCAAGCCCCAAGAGAAGTGGAGGCTTGCCTAGAGTGGCAAGCAAGACAACCCAACCATCACATCATTACCCCGAATTGCTCGCATTATCCCAAACTACTGAATGAGACCGCCTCCGCGCCAAGCGTGCTTTTTGTTAAAGGTCACGTTGAAAAACTGATTGAGCCTCAAATCGCTATGGTCGGCAGTCGCAATGCCAGTCTCGAAGGGTTGCAAACCGCGAAGTCCTTCGCCAAAGAGTTCGTCCAAAACGGTTTGATTGTCACCAGTGGCTTAGCGCTCGGTATCGATGGCTATGCTCATGATGGTGCTCTAGATAAAGGAGGGGAAACTTTTGCTGTATTGGGTTCGGGTTTGGATTCCATTTATCCTGCGCGACACAGAAATTTAGCTGATAGGATCTGTGAAAATGGTGCGTTGATTTCAGAGTTTCGCCCAAGTGCCAAGCCACGACCTGAACATTTCCCTCGCCGTAACCGTATTATAAGTGGGTTATCGCTCGGAACCTTGGTGGTTGAAGCGGCTGAGAAGAGTGGTTCTTTGATTACAGCTCGCTATGCCATGGAGCAAGGCCGAGAGGTGTTTGCGCTTCCTGGCTCTATTCATAACCCAACCAGTCGAGGAGGTAATAGCTTAATCAAAGCTGGAGCATGCTTGGTACAGAGTGCACAAGATGTTCTGATTGAAATAAAGAGTCTGTTAGACTGGTCTATCGATCAGCAACCCAGCTTGTTCGAACCTACGCCCAGTATGGGGGAAAATGAACAATTGCCATTTCCACAGCTGTTAGCTAACGTAGGGTTAGAGGCGACACCCGTTGATATTTTGGCACAGAGAACCCATATACCTGTGCATGAGGTCATGATGCAGCTTTTAGAGCTTGAGCTCTCAGGGCATGTTGTTGCAGTTTCCGGTGGCTATATTCGAAAGGGGAGAGGCTAAGCTATGATGATGGACATACTGATGTACTTGTTTGAAACCTACATCCATAGCGATTCTGAATTGCAGGTGGATCAAGATGAGCTGGAAGATGAGCTTCTTCGAGCAGGGTTTCACCAAGATGATATTTATAAGGCCCTCCATTGGTTAGAAGATCTTGCGGCATTGCAAGATACTGAGAATCAAGCGGCGATTACTATGTGTTCCAATACCTCGATGCGTATTTATACCAGTCGAGAGATTTCACGTATTAATATGGAGTGCCGAGGTTTCTTATTGTTCCTTGAACAGATCAACGTACTCACGACAGAGATTCGTGAAATGGTGATTGATCGTGTGATGGGGCTTGAGACGAGCGAATTTGAATTGGATGATCTGAAATGGATTATCTTAATGGTGCTATTTAATGTGCCGGGTAATGAAAGTGCTTACACGCAAATGGAAGAGCTGTTGTACACCAAAGAGCAAGGTATCTTGCATTAATACAGGCTTGTCATGAGTAGTAAGATTGATAATCAGCTTTTTTCAGCACATGAACATGCATTAGAGCATGAACCATGTCCACAGTGTGGTGGAGAGCTTCAGCTTCGCCATGGTAAGCACGGCCCATTTTTAGGCTGTAAGCAGTATCCTAGCTGTGATTACATCAAGCCTCTGCATCAAAACGATGGTCACGTAGTGAAAGAGCTGGGTGTGCCGTGTCCTAAATGCCAAAACGAATTGGTATTAAGGCAAGGTCGCTTTGGTATGTTCATTGGTTGTAGTAGCTACCCAACGTGTAATCACATCGAATCTTTGGACCAACCAAAAGAACAACCTGAAGAGCAGCCACTTGTTGCTTGCCCTGAGTGTGGCAGAGGCCATTTGGTTGAGCGTAAATCTCGCTATGGCAAAACCTTTTATGCGTGCGATAACTATCCTAAGTGTAAGTTCGCCGTTAATCAGCCACCTGTTATTGGTCGTTGTGAACAGTGTCAGTTCCCGCTGTTGCTGGAGAAGAAAACGGCCAGTGGCACTAAGAAGCAATGTGCTGATCGCAAGTGTCATCACATTCAATCTCAATAACTTGATGTTATAGACAAAAAAAACGGCGCTCACTGAGCGCCATTTTTATATCCAATGAACTTTTTATATCAATAAGCCAATGTAGGCTTACTGCATTTGCTCAGCAAACTCATGCACAGCAGGGTAGGCTTGCTTATCAAGAATATCAGCCAATGAGCACAACGCTCTTTGCAGCTCTGCGTTGTAGTCAGCGCTCACGTTAATGTGGCCCATCTTACGACCTGCACGCTTCTCTTTGCCATACCAATGAACATGACAGCCACCTTGAGCCAGAATAGCCTCAGGTAGGGTATCTTCACCAAGAATGTTGATCATTGCGGTTGGGCGAATCAGTTTAGTACTGCCTAGTGGCATACCGCACACAGCACGTAGGTGGTTCTCAAACTGACAAGTTTCAGCGCCTTGCTGTGTCCAGTGGCCAGAGTTATGAACACGTGGTGCAATTTCGTTAACCAGCAGTGAACCTTTAACATCAAAGAACTCTAACGCTAGCACGCCAACGTAATCCAAACGTTCTGCAACAGCGGTGAACATGGTTTTCGCTTGCTCTTGCAGTTCAATGTCATCAATCGCTGTCGATAAGCTCAACACGCCATCGGTGTGAACATTTTCAGCCAGTGGATACACTTGAATCTCACCATTGGCGCCACGAGCACCTACCAGTGAGACTTCGCGGTCAAACGGGACAAACTCTTCAGCAACAATCGCTTGGTTGTCTGTTGCAGCGATGCACTCAGCCATTTCTGCCCAAGTCGCGTCAACATTATCTAATGTCTTTAAGCGCCATTGACCTTTGCCATCGTAGCCACCAAGTGTGCTCTTCAATACCATTGGTAAGCCAACGTGAGCGATCGCAGCGTCAAAGTCTTCGCGAGAGTTAATCACGTAGTACTTAGCATTTTTCACGCTTGCTTCGTCTAACAGGGCTTTTTCAAGGCGACGGTCACCGCCAGCTTTGATTGCTTCTGTTGTCGGTAAGAACTTACCGCTGCGCTCACATACCTCAAGAACATCGTGAGGGATATGTTCGAATTCAGCAGTAATGACGTCCGCACGCTCAATCGCATTGTCTAAGCCGTTGCCTAGAATCGCTTGCGTTAATGGGTGAACAATGTTTTTGCTGCCAACATCAAAAGCAGAAATTTCAATATTCAGCGGTGCCCCAGCTAGGGACATCATGCGAGCAAGTTGGCCTGCGCCTAACACAAGAACATGCATGGGAATTAGTCCTCTGCAGGGTTTGGATTAGCCAGAACCGTTTCTGTTTGCTCAGAGCGGAACGCTTCTACTTTTGCCATCACTTCTTCATTGTGAGTACCAATGATTTGAGCTGCTAGGATACCAGCATTGGCAGCGCCAGCTTCACCGATAGCCAAAGTACCTACCGCAATGCCTTTTGGCATCTGTACGATAGAAAGCAGAGAATCCATGCCTTTCAGTGCTTTAGACTGAACAGGAACACCTAAAACAGGTACGCTTGTGAAAGCTGCAGCCATGCCCGGAAGATGCGCAGCACCGCCAGCACCAGCAATAATCACTTTAATACCGCGCTCTTTCGCACTGGTTGCGTAATCAGCAAGCAACTGAGGTGTGCGGTGAGCAGAAACCACTTTTGTTTCGTACGCCACGCCAAACTGATCCAACATTTCTGCAGCTAGCTTCATTGTTGGCCAATCAGATTTAGAACCCATGATAATACCGACAGTCATCTCAAACTCCTTCAGGTACGATTTAATTAGTGATTAGATATTTTGCGCGCATTATACGGGTAAAATTGCTCAAGGAAAACGTTTGCGTCAGTCTAAGTTGTTAATTGATACATTTTATAAACAAATAGCTTTAGTCACAGTGAATGATAATTTGTACACTTAGCGAGTTCGATAACAGAATTAATGAGGCAACCCTTGGATAACTTTCAACATACTTTGCAGGCATTACAACAAGGTGAAGTCATTGCTTACCCGACTGAAGGCGTTTTTGGGGTCGGTTGTGATCCCGATAATCCACAAGCCATTAAGAAATTGCTCGATTTAAAACAGCGGCCGATGGAGAAAGGGTTGATCCTAATTGCTGCGAGTTACGAGCAGTTGCTGCCCTATATTGACGAAAGCCAGTTGACGGAAGCGCAGTTAGCGACCGTAAAAGCAACATGGCCGGGACCAGTGACTTGGATAATGCCAACCAGCGCTAAAGTAACAGACTGGGTTAGCGGCCAGTTTGATTCCATCGCGGTACGAGTGACGGATCACCCTTTGGTTCAAAGAATGTGTAATGAGTTCGGCAAGCCGTTAACCTCGACCAGTGCCAACCTGACTGGCGAGCCGCCTTGTATGACGACTGAAGAAGTTCAACAGCAACTAGGTCAACACTTAGTCGCGATTCTAGAAGGTCAAACGGGTGGTCGTGAGAAGCCAAGCGAAATTAGAGATGCAAAAACGTCGAAAATATTAAGACAGGGTTAAACTCTGCAAAGGAAGAAAGATGTCAGCAATTGATAAAGAAGCAGTAAAACAGTTTTTACTGAGCCTACAAGATTCGATTTGCCAGCAGCTTGAGCAAGCTGATGGTACTGCACTGTTTGAAGAAGATGCATGGCAGCGTGAACCTGGCGAGCGCCTTGGTGGCGGTGGTCGTACTCGCGTGATGACCAACGGTGCGGTATTTGAGCAAGGTGGGGTTAACTTCTCTCACGTAGCGGGTAAGGCTATGCCTGCCTCTGCAACCGCTCATCGCCCTGAGTTAGCCGGACGTAAGTTTGAAGCTATGGGGGTTTCATTAGTTATCCACCCTAAAAACCCATACATCCCAACCTCGCACGCGAACGTTCGCTTCTTTATTGCGGAAAAAGAAGGGGAAGACCCGATTTGGTGGTTTGGTGGCGGTTTTGACTTAACGCCATTTTATCCTTTCGATGAAGACTGCCAATCTTGGCATCAAACCGCTAAAGATCTTTGTGCGCCGTTTGGTGATGATGTTTATCAAGAGCATAAAGAGTGGTGTGATAAATACTTCTACCTGCCTCACCGAGACGAAACACGCGGTGTGGGTGGTCTGTTCTTTGATGATCTGAATGAGTGGGGTTTCGATAAGAGCTTTGCTTATATGCAGGCTGTCGGTGAAGGTTTTGCAGCCGCTTATCTACCAATAGTTGAGCGTCGTAAAGCGACACCTTATAGTGAGCGCGAGCGTGACTTCCAGCTATATCGTCGTGGTCGCTATGTTGAGTTTAACTTAGTGTATGACCGAGGCACCTTATTTGGCCTGCAAAGTGGTGGTCGCACAGAGTCTATATTGATGTCTATGCCACCGTTGGCTCGTTGGGAATATCGCTATGAACCACAAGCGGGCTCACCAGAAGCTCTGCTTTATAGTGACTACCTCAAACCTCGAGTTTGGTAGTTCTTCCTTCCTTATAGGGATAGTGATAGGGTCATCTATATAGATGACCCTTTTTTTCTGTTAGGTAAGGATATGACACAGCAAGTAGATCGTTATGCCGTTTTCGGTAACCCTATTGGGCAAAGCAAATCGCCATTCATTCACACATTATTTGCTCGCCAAACCAGCCAACAACTTACCTATACAGCACTCCAGCCAGAACAAGGTGAATTCATCACTGCTGCTCAAGCATTTTTTAGTGAAGGTGGGAGAGGGTGTAATGTCACTGCGCCATTTAAAGAAGATGCTTATCAGTTCGCTAATCGCCTGACTGAGAGAGCTGAACTAGCAGGTGCCGTAAACACACTTAAGAAGCTCGATGATGGAGAGATCATTGGTGATAACACCGATGGTGAAGGTTTAGTTCAAGATCTTCTTCAACATCAAGTAGTCCTAGAAGGGGCTCGCGTTCTTCTACTTGGTGCTGGTGGTGCTGCTCGAGGAGTGATTCAACCTCTACTCGACCAAAAGCCACAACAGTTGGTAGTCGCTAATCGAACCAGTTCAAAGGCTGAACTTCTGGCTGAGATGTTTTCTTCACATGGAAACATCAAAGGAATGGGGTTAAGTGATGTTAATGAAGGGTTTGATGTCATCATTAACTCGACCTCGTCTGGTCTAAGTGGTCAGCTTCCTGAAATTTCTGAGATTATCTTCAATTCGAATAGTGCTGTTTATGACATGGTTTACGGATCTGGAACGACGGTATTCAATCAGTGGGCATTAGATAACGGTGTTCATGCTGCTTATGATGGCTTGGGTATGCTAGTGGGGCAGGCAGCAGAGAGCTTTATGCTTTGGCGTGGCCTTCGTCCGGGAACAAAACAGATTTTAAGAGAATTACGTAAAAACCTAGAGATGTAATGAGGTATTTATAAAAAATGAATCAATCAATTCTATTTCCTGATATCCAAGATTGGGATGAAGAAAATCAATCAATCATCTTCCCAGCACAGCAGTCGGGTGCACTGATTGAGTGTGTCTTATCTATTGAAGAATTATCACGATTGGCAGGTAAAGAGATAGAAGAGGGCGATCAAGCTTTAGTTATCTTTTCAGAGTTGCGTTTTGATATTGAAGAGCTAGCGGAAGAGTTAATAGAAGAAGAGGAGTATGACTCCTCTAATCGGATTCAGATCAAAGCGCTTTAGACTGGAAGTACAGAGTCTAGATAGTCGTTTTTATTCTGAACATAGTTGTCAGCTGACTTCTGTAAAAAGGCACGCTCTTTATCGTTTAATGGGCGTGCTTGTTTTACTGGGCTTCCTACATAGAGATAACCGCTTTCAAGTACCTTGTTCGGTGGCACTAAGCTACCAGCACCAATCATCACTTCTTCTTTAATAATCACGCCATCAAGCACGATAGCTCCCATACCAACAAGTACACGATCTTCAATTGTGCAGCCATGCAGCATTACTTTATGTCCGATAGTGACATCATTACCTATTAATAGCGGGTAACCCTCAGGGTTTTCTGCATTCTTATGGGTGACGTGCAAAACGCTGCCGTCTTGGATATTCGTTCTATCTCCAATATGAATGTGGTTCACATCTCCTCGAGCTGCAACCAAAGGCCACACGCTAGAGTCGTCACCGATTTTGATATCCCCAACCAGTACCGAACTTGTATCTATATAGACACCTTGTCCAATCTGAGGGGATATTCCTTTATAACTGCGCATTGAACTCATAAATCCTCCTTTATATAGGCACCTTAAGCCCTTAATTAAGGGGAATACTAGTGAAAATGGGGTGCTTTGAACAAAAAACGCTCGAACAATCAAAAAAGTAAGAAAAACTTCAAAAAGGGCTTGCCAGTGTGATCGAAATCTCTATAATGCGACCTCGTTGAAACGGGAAGGCTTCGTAAGAAACCAAAACGAATCAGCAGGTCAAATTAGCCAAGCTAAGCGCTTGAAAAAAGTTTTGAAAATAGTGGTTGACACTAAAACTTAAATCGCTAAAATGGCCGTCCGATTTGAGCGAAGCTCAAAAAGGAAAAGCTCTTTAACAATTTAAACCTATCAATCTGTGTGGGCACTCGTTGATGAATATCAAAACGTTATTACTTAGGTAGTAACAGTTACTTCGGTAACAA
>NZ_CAWNBB010000083.1:0-5915 GCF_963872585.1 Vibrio sp. 10N.222.47.A9
GTTCAAATTTTTCTTTAGACATGGGGTGTCCCTCTAGGTACGGATTAGGTGGCTTAAAATAAGACCACGCAACCAAAAAAAATGGTTTTCTTTATTAAAGGAGAAGAAGCTTTAGACTGGTGCTAATACCCAGAGTCGAACTGGGGGCCTCACCCTTACCAAGGGTGCGCTCTACCGACTGAGCTATATCAGCACACAAAAATGAGTTGGAGCGTGCAGCGGGAATCGAACCCGCATCATCAGCTTGGAAGGCTGAGGTAATAGCCATTATACGATGCACGCAACACGTAACTCTTTTGAGCTATTTAACCTTTAGAATATGGTGGAGGGAGACGGATTCGAACCATCGAAGGCAGTGCCGGCAGATTTACAGTCTGCTCCCTTTGGCCACTCGGGAACCCCTCCAAATTTTGATCTTTCTCTCGCTCTCTATAAATAGAAGGGAGAAAGTGGTGCCGACTACCGGAGTCGAACTGGTGACCTACTGATTACAAGTCAGTTGCTCTACCTACTGAGCTAAGTCGGCACAAGTGGGGCGCATTTTATTGAATGATTTTCCACCTTGCAATAGTAAATTGCAAAAAAGTGCAAAATTCTCTTATCAAATTCCTATATACGGTTATTTAGCTCAAGGTTTCTGCCTTTAATCCGCATCTAGTAAAGGAAGATATTTAATTTATCTATCGCTTGATGTATTTTCCATGCACTTGTTTTGTTATCCACTATAGAGTTTTGTATGAGCCCATTTATGTCATTTGACCGCGCGCAGTGGTCTGAACTAAGGAATTTAGTTCCAATGACACTTTCTGAGAGCGATTTGAAAGAGCTTCAAGGCATCAATGAAAAGCTGACAATGGAAGAAGCAGTAGAGATTTATCTACCGTTATCGCGCCTGTTAAACCTCTATGTGGCCGCTCGACAAAATAGAAACTCAGTGCTTCATCAATTTCTGGATAAGAAAGAAACTGCGCCACCATTTATCATTGGTATTGCTGGCAGTGTAGCAGTAGGGAAAAGTACTACAGCTCGTCTATTGAAAGCTTTGCTATCTCGTTGGGAAAACCACCCTAAAGTTGAGCTAGTTACGACAGATGGCTTCTTATATCCAAATGAAATATTAGAAGAAAAAGGATTAATGAGTAAGAAAGGTTTCCCTGAGTCCTATGATATCAAAGCGCTAGTCAATTTTGTTTCAGACGTAAAGGCATGTAAGCGTAATGTGACTGCACCTGTGTACTCTCATCTCACCTACAACATTACCAAGGAAGTAAAAGAGGTCGACTTACCCGATGTGCTCATTATCGAAGGGCTCAACGTTTTACAAAGCGGTATGAATTACCCACATGAGCCTCATAGAGTCTTCATTTCAGACTTCCTCGACTTCTCATTGTATGTCGATGCTGAAAGCGCTCAAATTCAACAATGGTATGTAAATCGTTTTATGAAGTTTCGTGAAGGTGCCTTCGCTAAACCTGGGTCATATTTCGGGCACTACACTAAATTATCAGATCTAGCCGCTAAGGAAAAAGCAGAAGGTATTTGGCAATCAATCAATGGTTTAAACCTAGAGCAGAATATCCTTCCGACCAGAGAAAGGGCTCACCTGATTTTACGCAAAGGCGCAGATCATATGGTTGAGGAAGTGTTACTAAGAAAATAATAACCTCTTAGTCCCCTTTTCTTAGGGATATCTCTCCACCGATATAGCTCTCAACACCGTTCTCAGTTTTGAGTAACACGGCACCTTGTTCATCGATACCCTGTACAACACCTTCAATTTCTCTAGGTCCAATGATCAGTCTAACGTTGCGACCTAAGAAGTTATCTAAACGATTCCAGCGTTCGACAAAATTCGACATCCCTTTCAATTCATAATCGGCAAGTGACTTGTCCCAAGCATTGATCAGAGCCTGTGCTAACTGGTTACGGTCGGGCACTTTTCCATCACAGACCTCTTTGAGAGACGTCCACGGCTGACCAATACCTGATGTTGTCGGGTCCATGGACAGGTTTAGTCCCAAACCAATAACAATATGAGCAGCGCCACCAGACTGTCCTGACAACTCGACTAAAATACCCGCGAGTTTCTTATCATTATGGTAAAGATCATTCGGCCATTTCAGTTTAACACCTTCAACACCCATCTCTTCCAAGGCTTCAACAACAGCAACGCCAACGACAAGGCTTAACCCCATAGCGGCAGCCATACCTGCATCGAGCCTCCAATACATTGAAAGGTAGAGATTTGCACCAAATGGCGATACCCACTCTCTTCCACGACGTCCACGACCTGCAGCTTGATATTCAGCAATACAGACCGACCCCGATTCGAGGGTACTAGTACGCTCTAACAGGTGTTGGTTTGTTGAACCTATGATTGGAATGAGTTCAAGAGAAGCATCACGACTCACAGCAGACAATTTTTCTTGGTCAAGCATGTCTAAACGACTGACTAGCTTATAACCTTTGCCTTGTACTCGATAGATATCTAACCCCCACTCTTGGATACCTTTAATGTGCTTACTGATAGCCGCTCGTGATACACCGATCATTTCACCTAAGTCTTCACCAGAATGAAACTCACCATCGGCAAGACATCTCAATAGTGCAAGCTTGGTACTGTGCTCTCTCATGCCAATGACTCCAAAGCTTTATCTAGGTTTGTCTCACAGTCTCGTCCCATAAAACGCACTTCATGTTCCAATCGAATATCGAATTTATTCAAGACTGATTGACGCACTCGCTCTGCAAGCTTAAGGATATCCACAGCAGAAGCCTCATCATAATTGATGATAACTAATGCTTGGTTTGGGTGAACTTGAGCCCCACCTTCTGTCACGCCTTTGAACTGGCATTGATCAATCAGCCAACCTGCAGCTACTTTGATCATGCCATTACTCTCATAGCCGACAATGTTGGGATATAGAGCTAACAAGCGATCAAAATGATCTTTGGTGATCACAGGGTTTTTGAAGAAGCTACCCGCATTGCCTTGGACTCTAGGATCTGGCAACTTACTTGAACGGATAGCGCATACTTCATCAAATATAGTACGAGGAGAGAGAATCTCAGCTGGTAGGCTTTTTAACGGACCATAGTGATTACATGGATTCCACTCTTTAGGTAGGGTCAAACCAATCGCAACAACAATCGCTTTGCCATAGAGAGCATGTTTAAAAATAGAATCTCGGTAGCCAAAGAGACATTCCTCTTTGCTTAACCGCTTAACTGTATAAGTATCCAGATAAAGAATATCAACATATTCGCATACGTCTTGCAGTTCAACACCATACGCACCAATATTCTGAATCGGAGCAGAACCTGAACAACCCGGTATCATTGCGAGGTTTTCTAGACCACCCAGACCTTTATCAACACTCCACTCAACCAAGCTTGGCCAATCCTCACCACCACTCACATGCAGAAGGTGATGACGGTCCGTCTCGGTCAGCTCAATCCCAGCTAATTTATTCACAATGATCAAACCAGCGAAATGCTTGGTAAAAAGCATATTGCTGCCCTTACCCAGAATTAACTTAGGTGAAGTTGACCATTTAGGATTCCTATAAACCGAAATTAGTTCGTCGATCGTGGTTACTTCAACCAACGCATCACAGGTCTGATCGATAGAAAAAGTATGAACATTTTTTAAACTAGCATTGAGATGGAATTGCATGGCGATATTCAATTAACTTACACTGCCATCATTCTACAGCAGATAAACCAATGGCGCAGTGACTGAATGAACAATGTCATCATTACTCAATTAGACCCAGTAAAGGTTCCCCTAGTTAAACGTTTCTATAAGGAACATTATCCAACGGGAAAAGCGAACAAGAGTGAACTGATCTATTCGTTATTACTAGATAACGAGCTTTGTGGTGTCGTGCGTTTTCGCACCATTGAAGATAATCGCTTACTTACTGGTATGGCGATATCAAAACAACATCGTGGTAAGCAATTAGGCTCTCTGCTTATGGACTATTGTGCGAAACATACGCTAACAGAAAGCGATTATTGCTTTGCTTATGCTCATCTCACCAACTTTTACTCTCGACACAAGTTCATGCAAGTAGACCCGACAGATCTTCCTAATGGCCTAAGAGTTTTGTACGAGCGCTATTCGAATAGCGGAAAAGATCTCATTCCTATGCATTATCAGCAAAATTGTTAGAGAATGCCTCGATTATCTAGTATTTCATGCTATCCCTTTGGTAAAATTAAAGGTTCGCAATTTTGCATATTTTTAAGGTAAAACAGTCAATATGATTGCCAGTAGGAATCCATTCATACAGTTGCCAACCATAGCGCAGAATCCTGACAAGTTTGAAGTACTACTATCAGCGCAAGAGTTTAGAGCTCGCTTACTTGATGAGATATCTCGCGCAACAACTCGTATTAGTTTAGTCGCTTTGTATCTTGAAGATGATGAGGCTGGCCGTGAGATCCTAACTGCCTTATATGAAGCAAAGCAAAAGAATCCAGAATTAGATGTGAGTGTGTGTGTCGATTGGCACAGAGCTCAACGTGGATTGATTGGCGCGGAGTCTTCTGAAGGCAATGCAGCCATGTATAAAGAGTTTGCGGAAAAATATCAGCACTCTGTACCCGTCTATGGCATTCCAGTTCGCGGCAAAGAAGTCTTTGGCGTATTACACTTAAAAGGCTTTATCGTCGATGACAGTGTGATATACAGCGGTGCAAGCCTTAACAATATCTACCTGAACTACCATGATCGCTATCGCTTTGATCGTTACCACGTTTTAAACAACGCAACGCTTGCTGATACAATGTTTACATACGTACACGAACAGATGGTCTCAGACATTGCTGTTTATGATTTGGCTGATAAGAACAAACCAGCTACCAAAGAACTGAAACCTGCAATTCGTCAGTTCCGAGCATCGTTAGCAAGATCTCAATATCAATTCGATGGTCAAGATGTTTCTCCCGAACAAGTCGCTGTGACACCATTGGTAGGTATCGGCAAGAGACGTAACCGTCTGAATCAGGGAATCAATCAACTTGTCGCTCAGGCTAAAGACGAGATCTTCATTTGTACGCCTTACTTCAATTTCCCACCGAGTCTAGCAAAAGAAGTAAAGAGAGCGCTTAAACGTGGCGTAAAGGTCGGTATTGTTGTTGGTGATAAGACAGCCAATGACTTCTTTATCTCCCCAGAAGAAGAGTTTAAAACGATTGGTGGTTTACCATACCTTTATGAGCTGAACCTACGTCGTTTCGCTAAAGCCAACGAAGCTCATATTGCTAGTCGTAACCTTTCGATTCGACTTTGGCAACACGATTCAAATAGCTTCCATCTAAAGGGTATTTGGGTCGATAAGCGCTACATGCTTCTAACAGGTAATAACCTAAATCCTCGAGCATGGAAACTGGATCTAGAAAACGGTATATTTATCCAAGATAACTACCATCACCTAACAGACAAGTTCCAGGCTGAAGTAGATAATATTCTTCAACACACTCAGCTAATCTGCACTTATAAGCAATTAGACAAGGTTGAGAGCTATCCGATGGAGGTTCAGAAGTTGATTCGTAAGATCACTCGTGTCAAAGCCGATAGAGTCCTTAAACAAATATTGTAGTAGATGTATTAAAGTACTAATTATCAACGCCTAGCAAACGCTAGGCGTTTTTGTATCTGCGAAATAAGTTTGTTTGATGTAATTTCGCTATTTACTCAAAACTAGTGCCAACGCTTAAACCTCCAAGTATCTACCTTTATTAGTCAGCCTAATAATTAAGATGCGGCTATCAGATACAAATAACAACCAAGTCAGATACCAACTCAATCGACAATTACTTTCTATATCCTACGCCACTCACTACAGCGAGGAACTAGCGTGATAGTCCTCACTTGTACTCAAATTAGTCTAATACCAATTCCATTAATT
>NZ_CAWNBB010000084.1:0-6805 GCF_963872585.1 Vibrio sp. 10N.222.47.A9
GGAGTGGATTCCATACATCATCTTAGAACTTGCGAACGGAACACCTGACCAGTACACCTACAGACCAAGTTAATCTAATCCGTACTTTGATATCTTATACGGAATTTTTCCGTAACTCGCCCCCATAACTATATGTCGATTCACATAACAGCTTGATATTGGTTGAGTCTCATAATAAATGGCAGCAACATAGACGGAATGCAAAGACGGAAAAAGTCCGTCTATAAAGCGTTAGCTTACACGAGGGTAATTATAGCTGTGAAAGATGACTTTGAATTTGTTCTAAGTTTAGTGGAAAGCTTCTTTGAACAAGAGGAAGTGCAAAATAAGTTTAATTTGATAAACCAGCATGAATTTACAGGATGGGAAATTTGGTTCCAGATCGAATTTGCGAGCTTTTTGCAGCAGCATAAAAATGTTAGCGAAATTATTCGAGAATTAGGGTACTCGATCGATAAAAGAATGTCGGGTTACCAAGAACGAATGTATATAGACTTTTTAATAAGAAAGAAGCGGAGCTCACGCAGTAGCTATATTGCGCTTGAGATTAAGCAAAACCAGAGTGCTGCGTCGTGTGTCAAAGGCATGATGGCGGATATCCAAAAAATCTGGAAACTCAAGCAATCCGAGAATGACCTGCGCAGCATGTGGTGCTTGGGGATCTACCCAACTGTAACGAAAGAAAGAATAGACAAAGTCATTGATAAGTATTCAGAAGCTGTAGGTGTGGATTTACCTGACAGACTGATAACTACGAAAAATATTTCTAATACCAGTTTTTCGTTTACTTTGTTGTAGTAAGCTAACAAAAGCTTCAAACCGACAAACAACGCGTGGCATTTTTGGTTTACGGTGAATTTAGTGTTTAAGGCGTATGCAGCGGCTTGTTTTGTGCGTTGTCTGCGGTTTAAGCTGGCGTTATGTGAAAGGGGAAAAGTTTGAATCCATTTGAATTACCACGAGAAAGATTTAAGGCAAGGCGAGACTTGTTGAAATCTAGCGTTGAAGTCGTTTTGTCTGAGACATCAGAGTATATTTATGGTGAGTATCAACATCTCGAAAAACTGGAGCATGCGGAGCTGTTTTGTAAATATGAACTAATGGAAGCCCCATCAGCAAGGGTTGATCATTTACAAAAAGTAGGTATTTTCCCTTGGATTGAAGCGGCTCATGAATTGGATTCGTGCTTAACGGTAATTTTTGAGGGAAACTACAAAAATGCGTTTGACTCCCTGAGAAGAGCTATTGAACTGGTAGTTACTGGTAGTTTCTTCGTTTTAGATAATGTCGAGCAAGAGAAGGCAAAGGAGTGGATGGAGTCGGACAGGTCTACTCCAAACTTTAAGCGTGCGTTGAAGGTTATTGAAGACGCTTGTCAGTATAGTAGTTGTGATGGGGCAGTATCATGGACTGAGTCATTATTGGGACACTATTGGGAGCTATGCGATGTAATTCACGTTAAAGGGGTAAAAAATAGCTCTAGCGAAATATCACCTCGATACTCTTTTATTTCAGGGGTCAGTATTCCTCATTTTGACAAAAAAGCATGCAGTCTAAGCCTTTCTTACTATGTAAAAACCGTAGAGCTAATAGCTTTAATGGTTGCGTTGAGCAACCCAGTACTATTGGTTGGATTTGATTTGGAACGCAAGTTCGGCCTTAACGCCCCAATGTCTGGTTTTTATAATTCTTTTCAATCTGACAGGCTTACTAGCCTAATTCCAGATAGATTTAATACCCTCATAAAGACGCTAATAGATAGTGACCCAAATATAGCTTCAGTAAGCCAATGGTTTGATTCTCTACCTGACATAACAGAGGAAGAGCTCGAGTTGCAAATGAAAAAGCAAGATGAACTATTTAGAAATTTCACATAACAAACGTTTAAGGTTTCAAGATACTTTTTCTAGTCTGATTGAAGCCGTTTAGAGCAAAGCAACTAAACGGTTTTGTCCAACAACGAGTCAGTTAACCTCATCCTTCCCGTATCTTTCCCAAATACAGCCCTTGATTGCACCACTTCTGATGAAGGGCTTTGCCTCCACAAATTAACTTCAAAAAACCAACTCATTGATAAAAAACAACAAGTCAAAATATTATAATAACTAACTAATATTATTAATATTTTCATATGTGACTTTTACTTCTTCGGCCTGTATGCTGTTATCAAATAGAAGAGCAGCAACAAGCTGCCTAAGTACAAATAACGTGGAAACCAGCAATCCGACATTAGTTAATGTCGTCATCGATAAATTCATTGAAAGCCGTGTACATACCGTCGCACCGTCTACACTCCGATCGGACAGAAGTAAGGCGGAAAAGCTCAAAAAATACTTTAAGAAGCGTTTGATAACAGAGGTTAGACACAGTGATATTCACGACCTAATCACCTCATTTCATCGCAAATACAGCAACAAATCGATTAATGAATTCCTCATTATTCTCAGGGCGGTGTTCAAGCGTGCAATGCGTGATGGGATCATAGTGCGTGATCCTATGGACGGAATTGAAAACCTAACTGTCACTAACAAAGAGCCTACACCGCTCAGCAAAGCAGAAATCAAAAAACTAAATGACGCTACTGTTGAATGTCTTAACGGTAAAAATGCTGTGTTGTTAAATATACTAACAGGTCTGCGAATCAGCGAATTGATAGCATTGTGTTGGGGAGATATTAACTGGCAACGCAGAGAACTTTATGTTCGTCGTGCAAAAGTATTAAACGATTATAAAACTCCAAAAACATCAGGTTCAGTTCGAACGATAGAACTTAATGAACTGGCAATAACGGTTCTGAAAGAGCAGGTAAAACTTACTGGTTCAAAACGGGTACGCACCATCTCTGTTTTACAAGCTGATAGTAAAACGTGGATTAAAGAGAAAATTCGGTTTGTATTTTATAACAACAAGACGTACCAGCCGTTCTTAAATGCTAAACAATTTAGCAAAACCTTCTTCACTCCTTTTCTGAAAAAAGCAGAAGTTCAACACCGTGGTGTTGGCCAGTTACGCCATACTTTTGCGAGTCAAAACCTCACCGCTGGTATCAGCAAAGAATGGCTTGCTGGTCAAATGGGTCATACTGGCACTCATATGATTGATAAGCACTATGGCCGATGGATGCGAGCGGATGCTCCTGATTATGCCAATGCCGCTGCGGATCATTTGGCGGATGTACTTGGACATCCTGAAGCTACATCCGTTGAGGCTCCTTCTGATGTATCACAAGATGTATTGGCGTTAGCGAATGCTCTGCAAGATAGACCTGAGCTTCAAGCTCTCATCCAAGGTGTGATCGGAGGCGCTTTATGAGTATTCTCCGACCTGCCATGTGTGGCATTGTCAGTGCCACACATGGCAATACCGTTGCCAAATTTGGCACTAAGCGTGCCAATACCGACCACTTGAAAAGTGGATCGGTACAGCAACCCGTTGCGCTCCCGTCACACTTTTGCTTCGCAAAAGATGAACGTGAGCTACGGGCAAGAGAAGTCTCTCTTGACTCTCTCTGTACCTGCCCTCTGGGGAGGTCAGAATGAACCAGGATATCCATCAATATCATAGTAAGAATAACTACACATCCCAGTCAGATAGTCGCCTGAAATGTGAGGCATCACTCAAGCATTCGCTCAGGATAACCTCCACTCTCGCAGATTCACAGGCAATGGCTAAACCAACTAAAAAGCTGGAATGGAATGACGCGTTGTCGGCTAACAATCTTATCTGGTGTAACGGCAGGCTATCACAATTAGATACGTGGTCGGAAGAGACGCGTATGGAGCTGCTATATCGAATCGCACCAGTTCCGCGCATCAAAAATCAAAAGCGGCTTCAGACTCAGCATCGGCAATACAAGCAGAAAATGAAAAAGGCGATTGTCAGTGAATTAAAGACTGACAATACCGAGGCTGCTGAGTTTCTTCAGGCCGTTCTTGATACTGATGGTCATGTCTCGTATTCCAAGGTAGATAAATTTGGAAGGCTCACGATGCAACGGAAAAAGCAGCGTATTAAAATGCTGGAGACCTATCTGAACGCGCACAATCAGGTTCATCGCCGTGCACCAACAAATGCTGTTTATTTGCAGGAAGGCATCTTCAAAGTACCGCATCAGTGGCAGGTGGGCTCAGATACCGTAAGTCTGAAAGAGTACATTGAATTAACGCGAAAGTTCCTGACTTACCATTTCCCACAGTACCCTATCAAAGCCATCATCGGGCACGATGATGAACGCAGTATTGAACAGAATACAGGTTGCCACCCGCACTATTTTCTCTCTGGGCGTAATAATGAAACAGGTGAGTTCGACCTGCATAAACGGCAGATACAGGTAGTCAATGAGTACATCCATCGAGTGTACTCGGTGAAAAACTTCTTCCCGAAAAACGGAAAGCTTACTCGTGAGGAATCACAAGACTTCGGACGATTTTTCCAGAAGATGGTGAAAGACTTTGTAAATGAACACTTATTTCACGCGAAGGGGCTTAATGTAGTGTTTGCGCCTGAAACCGAACGGAGATCTAAGCGACGCAAGAAGATGAACAGAGAGGCCCGTCTTCCTAAAACGGAGCGCAGTCATAACTATCACACGCATCAGTTAGAACTGATTCAAGACAAGATTGAGCTGACAGAAAAGAAACACGAGAATTTGTTAGGTGAACAAGCAAAAGTCGAGCAACAACTGATTCAGCTAACAGATGATACTGCTCAGGCACAAGTACAGCTAAGTCAGCTACAGGTTGAGCGAGACACGATTCAAATAGAAGTATCCGACCTGAAAGCGGAATCTTCACGACTGAGCACGCTTACACAGAACTTAATGCAGGCACTAGTACCAAAGCTAGTTGATATATTTAAGAAAGTACTACTTTCTATTAATGCCAGAGACAAAGGCGTAATGAAACAACAGAGTGAATATTTGTCTTCAGCCCTGAACTCCATGTTAGACCTGCCACCTGAGCTGGCAGACAAAATGACAGGTGAGATTGCTCTGCTGCAAGAGTCCGATAACCAGTTAGCGAACCAGAGCATTGATAAAACTCCAAAATAAGTAAGTTAGTTAACTGGCTAACTTACTTTACTAACTAACCTTCATAATAACTAAAACAAAGGTAAACAATATGGCTAGGCCAAAATCTTACACAGAAGAAGACATTATAACTATTGCCACTCAATTGTTGGCCAAGGGCAAAAAGCCTACGGGCTGGCGCATCAAAGACATCCTCGCACGGGGAAAAATCTCGTCAATTCAGGCAGATCTTGAGCGGTTAATCAAAGATGGGAAAGTACCAAAAGAATTATCAGTACAGATCAGCGATAAGGACGGTTCAGACAAGCTGCCTTTACGGGAATCTTTTGAACTGCCGATTGAGATTCAAGAAATGCTATCCATCAGAGAGCAGGAAGTATGCAAATCACTTCGGGACATGACTATCGGATTGAATAATAAAGCACAACTTCATTATGAAGCGCTGATGGATGCCCGCACTAGAGAGTTAAATATCCAATCCGATGCCGCGATAAAAGCCAAGGAGATAGCGGACGAAGACAGTCTTGATTTAGAAGCGCGTCTACAAAAACAAGTCGAACACAATGAGCTGCTTGAAGAACAAATCGAATTACTGGAAACGGAGCTTGTTCTTTCAAAGCAAGAGATATCTGGGCTGGTAAGAAGTAATAGCCAATTGACCCAATCTCTTAACAAAGCAACGGAAAGCACAGAAACTCAACAAAATACCATCACAGAACTGACAGCTAAGCTGGCGAGAATGGAAACGACCTATGCGGAAGTAATGGTAAAGTTGAATCATGTCACGAATGAGCTTGATAAGCTTCAACCCTGTCACGCAGCCCTGTTAGAGCAACATGAGGAAGCGAAAGAACGGCTTATTGAAACGTCGACTCAGCTACAATCCATCCAAGACTTGTTGAATAAGTATGATAATCAATTGGACACTCTCAGAAATGAAAAAAGTGAACTTTCAGCTAACCACCGTCTTTTAGAGAAGAATCTTAGCGATTTAGAGAACAAAGTCGCTTTGCTGACTCAGGAAAACAGGCGTCTAGAACAGCAATTAACAACCCATACGGAAACAGCAGACATGCTGCATACTGAGTAGTCAATGGCTCGTGTCATTTCACCAGCATGGTGGCATTCTTAAAATTTCGGCTGTTTTTTAAGAATTCTTAAATCGGTTAAGAATTGCTAAGAATCCAAATTACTTGTTCCATTCATTCCAATGGCAGCGGTGCTACTTACAAGGTTCTAGCTCACTTTTTGTAAGTGTTCAGTCAGTGCTACTAAATCTATCAATCTAATATCCCTTCTTTATCACTAACCTATTGATTGCTAGTTGAAGCGCTTAATAAAAGATAGCATTATGGTTGCATAAAAAAAGAGGTTTAGCCGTTTTAGTAACGTTAGCATTCAATCAAGCAAGGGGAAACTAAATTGAGAAAACCAAGATTATTTATTGCTTCGTCTGTTGAGAGCTTACCTGTTGCTGAGGCTGTGAATGTAAATTTGGATCATGAATTTGAAGTTACCTTGGGCTTTGTTGCGTAATTAAATTTAAAGATAGAACTACCCCGTTTCGCGTATTTCTTAATCAATACGACAAGTTTCAGGCATACCTAACCCAGTAAGCTTGTTCAACGCTTTTATCATCGCGTAAGTTTCACCCACCTGGGCATTGTAATTTCTTAAGCTCAGTTTCCCTCCTAGCAACTGTTTAACTCGATACATCGCTGTTTCTGAGAGTGAACGTTTGTGGTATCCATACCGCTCTTTCCAATACTTATTTGA
>NZ_CAWNBB010000085.1:0-1028 GCF_963872585.1 Vibrio sp. 10N.222.47.A9
TTAATGGAATTGGTATTAGTTTAAAGTTTGAAGTCTTTCTTGTGTCAAACCACAATTGGAATCAGAAATGATGTGATTCTAGTCGTAGGATTGGGATTTCTGATAAATGACGGAATAATAGGGACGCGTTGGCTAGGAGTTATGGGGTACGGGAAATCTTATGTGGAAGTCATTAGATGGAGGGGCGAAACACTATAATTTAGATGTAAAAAAGCCCTGCTATTTCTAGCAGGGCTTCTAAATAAGTGGCGGAGTGGACGGGACTCGAACCCGCGACCCCCGGCGTGACAGGCCGGTATTCTAACCAACTGAACTACCACTCCGCAGTGTCTATTCAGCATAATGCAATTTAAGCCTGACGATGTCCTACTCTTACATGGGGAAGCCCCACACTACCATCGGCGCTATTGTGTTTCACTTCTGAGTTCGGCATGGAATCAGGTGGGTCCACAATGCTATGGTCGTCAAACAAATTCTGTTGTCAACTTGATGAATCAAATCAACTAAATAATGGTGCTGATACCCAGACTCGAACTGGGGACCTCACCCTTACCAAGGGTGCGCTCTACCGGGCTGAGCTATATCAGCAATTCAGGAATCGTTTAAAGACGATTCTGAAAACTTTTTGTCTTCACTTTTTAAAAGTGAAAATAAATTTAAAGCCTGGCGATGTCCTACTCTCACATGGGGAAACCCCACACTACCATCGGCGCTATTGTGTTTCACTTCTGAGTTCGGCATGGAATCAGGTGGGTCCACAATGCTATGGTCGCCAAGCAAATTTTAAAATTCGGAAAGCTGCTTCTCTATTTAATAGAGCTTTAAAAGTATTTCTCTTCAAACTCATTCAAGCGTTTGGTATTTCTATTGAGTCCACAAAACCCCTTGGGTGTTGTATGGTTAAGCCTCACGGGCAATTAGTACAGGTTAGCTCAATGCCTCGCAGCACTTACACACCCTGCCTATCAACGTCGTAGTCTACGACAACCCTTTAGGACACTTATAGTGCCAGGGAAAACTCATCTCAA
>NZ_CAWNBB010000086.1:0-9375 GCF_963872585.1 Vibrio sp. 10N.222.47.A9
TTTGGGGCATTTCTGAGTTATCGGCCTTCCTAAATTAGCAATTAATGAATAACCCTTATTTATAGAAAGCAGCTTTGTCTAGTGCTGACTGTGTCGAATAGGTTTGCACATTCCGAATTAGCAGAGCTGACAGTCTCCTTATAATGGAGACGTGTCTCATTAGAATGTAACTCAGCTCGCTTTGGACTGATATGCTTTAATTCGCTGGATGGTTAAGGTTCGCTTATGTTTGTTTTTTATTTGTATATGACATAACTCAAGCGTTAGTCCGAAAACCATAGCAAAGTACACATAGCCTTTATTGATATGAATGGCTAGCCCTTCCGCCATCAACAACCCTCCTAATAAAACCAAAAACAGTAAAGCCAGCGTTTTAAATCCTGGGTAACGAATAACCAAGTTGTTAATTTTTTCCGCTGTTAAAATCATAAAAATCGCGGATGTCAAAATAGCGGCTATCATAACGGGCACTTCAGATGTTAAGCCGACAGCGGTTATAACTGAATCCATTGAAAAAACGGCATCTACCGCTACAATCTGGAGAAGTACGATGGCTAGTCCAGTCCTAGATTGAGTCGAATATGACGATGGTGTATGTCTTAACCATGACCAAAGTTCTTTCGCACTTTTAGCTAACAAAAAACCACCACCCAATATCATAATAATATCTCGCCCGGTGAACGTTGTATGGGCGAAGCTCAGCAAAGGATTAGTCAGAGACATCACCCACGAAATAGAAAGTACAAGACCTATTCGCGTTAACACCGCCAGACCAATACCTAAATTACGTGCAACTTTGCGTTGCTGTTCGGGAAGCCGCTCACATAGAACAGAAATGAAGACGACATTATCGACACCCAAAACAATTTCAAGAATCAATAAAGTTGCAAATACTACCCAGATTTCGGGTTGTAGAAAGAGCTCTAGCATGTGCTTATCTCCTTAATACAAGAAGACAATGGGATAAAGCGGCACCTAACGGGGTCGTCCATAGAAGTAATTTACCTCTTTGTTTAGAAATGTTGGATTAAGAGTCAGAGTTCAATTTAATAACGCTAGTTTTTAATGTGTTATCTATTTTATTGTTGAACTCAATATTTAACATCGGATGTTTATGTGGTAGTGACTGGATGTCGTTGGCAAGTATGCAAAACTGATCAAAGCCAAGGGGTTCTAAATGATTGACCTGTGAAATAGGCCAACCATTGTACTTCTCTTTACTAACCATGTATCGATGATTGCTTGAAGTTAGATTGATAAATCACGAGTTACTTGACTGCATATTTTGATTAAGCGGAAAAGCCACCGTCGATCATCAAATCAGCACCAGTGATGTAACCCGCTTCTGAGCTAGCGACGAATGCTACTAAGCTAGCAATCTCCTCAACTTGACCATAACGACCAAGTGCACCGATAGCTTTTACAGGCTCTGAAGTATCGCCATTGTCTGGGTTTAAGTCGGTATCTACCGGACCAGGTAAAATGTTGTTGACTGTAATGCCTCTAGGGCCTAGATCTCGAGAGAGACCTTTGGCCAATCCGGTTAGTGCAGACTTGCTCATTCCATATATAGAACCGCCAGCAAAAGGAATGCGCTGAGCGTTCGTACTACTGATATTGATTATTCTGCCGTTATTATTCATATGCTTCGCGGCTTCATGAATAGCCACAAATACACTTCGTACGTTGGTATTGATGGTCTTGTCCCAATCATCCATCGTCAAATTTTCAATACTGTCCCAGATCAGCGTACCTGAGTTGTTTACGACAATATCAATTTGACCAAGTTGTTCTATGGTTTCGCTGATTGCATTTCTGATATCTTCAGGCTTAGTGCTATCTGCCTTTATTGCGATGACTTTGCTACCTTGTGAAGTTAAGTTCTCAGCAAGCGCTTTAGCTTTTTCGTGGGATGACACAAATGTAAAAGCAACAGACGCTCCCTCCAATGCCAATCTCTCAACAATGGCGGCACCAATGCCGCGACTGCCACCTTGGATAAAAGCGACCTTACCTTTGAATCTATTGAAGTTATTCATTATGTTTACCTTAATTGAAAATCGATGTAATCATCTCGTTGATGTACGCAGAATAATCGATTCACATTTGTTTATTAAGTCCATATAATGAAGAACATAAAGTCTCTGGGGGAATTAATTAATGTTAAAAAGCCAGTTTGTGGAAGTTCGTCATTTTGTCACCGTAGCGCAGTTGGGGAGTTTTACCCTTGCGGCTCAAGCGCTTGGAATGACCGGTTCAGCTTTAAGTAAAAGCGTTGCTCGACTAGAAAAACAGCTAGGCACCAAACTCCTTCATCGAACAACTCGACGCATCGCGTTAACCAATGATGGGGATTCCTATTTAGCCGACTGCCTTAAAGCGATGACCATTTTAGAGGAAGCAGAGAAGCGCTTAAGCAATCAACAGTTATTGCCATCAGGGCGTGTGCGTATTGATTTACCCGCAGTTCTCGGTAGAAGAGCAATCCTACCCAAGTTGTTAGAATTAACGTCCAAGTTCGAGCAATTAGATCTATCTATTACCTTTAATGACCGTCCTACGGATTTAGTCAGTGACGGGATTGATCTTGCGATCCGCGTTGGGCACTTAGAAAATTCGGGCGATATTGTTGCACGTAAAATAGGGGAGCAAAAAAGGGTGATATGTGCCTCTCCCTCTTATTTAGCAACGCGAGCACCGATTACCAAAAAAGAAGATATTGCCCAACATGATTGCATCGTCGGTTGGCCTATAGGACAAAGGCATAGTTGGCTGCTGAAAAATGCTAAAGGGGCAACCGAATCTGTTGATATTTCAGCACGTCATGAGATAGCCGACTGTGAAGGTATTTTGCAATCGGCTTTATCTGGTGCAGGTTTAGCTCAACTACCAGTGTGGTTAGTGAAGCAATACCTTGATGATGGGCAATTATGCCCTGTATTAGAGAAATTCAATGGCGAAGGAGCACCCATCAGTATTGTTTGGCTAAAAACACCTTACATTCTGCCTAAAATAAGAGTCATCATAGATGAAATCATTGCATTATCGAGCCGTCATCCGGATATTTTTGAGGCTTCTTTGTAATGTTGACTAATCGAAGCACGACTTTGCAGGTCATTTGGGTGTTATTGTGTTTTAGATAGTCCAACGATATTGAGGTCACTATCAAAGTTTGATAGTGGCCTCAATCATCATAAAACCTACATACTAGCTAACAATATTTACATTTGTCTTAGGTATCGCGCAGCAAGCTAGGGCCATTCCTTTCGCCTTATCACTGTCTTCAATTCCTGGGGCATCGGGCTGGTAAACCTCTCCTGATTTCACTGTGACTTTGCAGGCGCCGCAGAAACCAGCTCTGCAGTTATTCGAAATAGAAAGCCCTGCAGCTTCAGCTTGCTCCAGAACGGTGCGCTGGTTGCTTCCTTCAAACACGACACCATCAAGGTTGATTTGAACCCTTTTCTCGCTCCCGTCCGCCACTCTTGCAACGCCAAATGTCTCTTGATGGTACTGTTCTTCAGGCAGCCCACTCTCTATCATCAAGCGCTTTACACTCTCCATGAAACCACTAGGACCACATACAAAAACTTGACGTTTGTGAAACTCTGAAATTTGATTTAAATGAGAACGACTAAAATGCCCCTTTTCGCCTAGCCAATCAGTTGATGGCTCGCTAAGGGCTAGAGTCACAGTGACATTGGCGTGTTGTTTTTCTAGCATAACGAGCTCTTCCATGAATGGAATATCCGCTTTCGTCAAACATTGATGATAAAACGCAATATCACGAGTGTCTCGTTGGTCAGTCAAATACCGAAGCATAGCGATCATGGGCGTCACACCGCTACCGGCAGAAAGCAGCAACAGCGGCTCATTCGATTCTTTAGTAATATGAAAAGTGCCTTTGGGTTGATCCGCAATAATGGTATGGCCAACTTGTAAGTGGTTGAACAACCAGTTGGAAACTTCACCACCATGGACCCGTTTCACTGAAATCGACAAACGTTCTGGCCGAGAGGGGCTAGATGACAGCGTATACATTCGTTTGGTCAGTTTGCCATTGGCCGTGATCTCAATAGGGAGGTGTTGTCCCGCTTTATACTCAGGCACCATACCGTTTTTAGGCTCAAACCAAAATGTCTCGAAGTTTCTTGCTGTAGGTTCTCTTTCAACACAAATCAACTCTTGTTTTTTTGCGTCGAGATCTTCATAAAACTCCTTGGATTTATACTCAAGCACTTCGATAGCATCATTGATGGAGATAACACCTTCGTTTTTCGCTACAAGGTTTTGCCCGAAAAATATTTTGCCTTGCTCGTTGGCTCTAAAGCGTGAAAAGCTCGTCAATGGCTCTTTACTGGCCCTAAATTCTCCATTTTCCAGATCAAGTGTCGTTAAAATGCACCGCTCACACGGCTCTACAATTTCAAATTCAACGTCATCTATCTTGATACGCTTCCATGAGTCTTCGATAAAAGGTTCGTTTGATTGCACCACGAGGTTAGTGCGAAACTGTTCCATGGTGTGGACTTCGCTGCTGCGTCTATTCAGCTCCGCTAATGAGCCAGAGCTAATCAGCAAGATAGGAAAACCGTCGGCAAAGCTCACATTATGACCAAGGTTTTCTCTCATGCGGTTAGATTGCTCGCCAGTAAACAGTAACTCAACTCGCTTCCCTATCACTTGGCTAAACCAGTCATTTGCTTCATCGGTTGTTGTGTAGGCTGAAAAGCGGTCCCTCCAAACACTGGTATCTGTAGCCTGCATTTTAAAATTAGAATAGTGTAGTTTTAGTGGTTCCATCCCGGGGTAAAAAAAAATGATACCGGTTGGCAGTAGACTAGAACTCACTTGAACCATGTTTGGATACTGACGCGCCGTCACCATGGTTGGGTATTTAGCCGAAGCGGAGACATCATCACCAGTTAACGCCAACATAAAGCGACGATCAAAAACAAGGCCTTGCTTTTCGACCCATGAAGAAGAGAGAGAAAGCCCGCCAATGGATTTGACTGGATAGATATTAACTTGGGAAAGTACGGTAGAATTTACCACAATGTCACCCTTTATTATTGTGCTGATTTATTGAACCGCAAGGAACGGTTTTAACGACCTAACAAGGCCGATGGTTTACTTGTGAGGAGGTCGGTTGTTTCGCGATTTAAGCATGAAGCGCATCAAAACCAACGCATTCAATGCCATTTTTTCTTAGCCAGAGAGAGAACTCATCGCTGGTTAAAATCTTCCACTCTTCAACACGAGCATGGGTATAACTAGAGATGTCCTCTAGCTCTTCAGTTAGCGTCCTTGCTGGGTGGCACATTAATTCAATCGTACTGTTAGGCATGCTGTCTTGATAAGCCAGCAATACTGCTTTGAGGTATTCAATATTGACACCTTCTGCATGAAAGCCCATATCAAACGCATCTGGGGTAGGAACCGACAATAAGTTTTGACCCCGTATAAAGCTATCAATACGCCTGACGGGGAGGCCTATTTCATTGGCTGCTTGTGTAAAACCTACTTTAAGAGGGCGATAGGCACCAGCAAAATGGTGGCTATCGATATGATTAATATTAAATCCCGCGTCTAAAGCCGCTTGATATTGCGCCATACACTCTCTAAAGACTTCATCAGAAGACACATCAGATTTATTAAACAGGGTCTTTCTATCAAAAAAATGACCATTCTCGTCAACCAGTGTTGGAATTAATTTAGGGGACGATATTGATTTACCTGATGTCACTGTAAAATGCAGTCCAACTTCATGAATAAGACCACGCTGATAGAGTTGTGACGCGTGAGAGACACCAGGTTGGTTCATCATTATGGTGGTCGATTTTACGGTTCCGGCACGAAAACAATCCGCAATCCCCAAGTTCACCGACTCCGTCAGCCCGAAATCATCAGCATTTAAAATAAGTTTCATCGTATCTCATCCACGTTATATCTTATCGATTCTCGTAATAGCGTTATCAGCTCCGATTCCCTTCTTGATTGAGTCACCATTAACGTCCTTGCAATGTGACATTACACAAATTAATCTATAATGACTGATAACTTCGGACAAACGAGTAATTTCCCCACACGAATTAACCAGGGTAATGCATGAGCTCGATCACCAATCAACAACAGCAGCTTTCTCTGCTTCATACTTTTAGCGTTGCAGCGCGCCACTTGAGTTTTACCAAAGCAGCAGAAGAGCTCTTTCTGACCCAAGGTGGGGTTAGCCAGCGAATTAAAAAACTGGAAATGCAGCTTCAATTCAATCTATTCATTAGAAAAACCCGAAAGTTAGAGCTCACACCGGAGGGACAAAGAGTTCTGAGAGTTCTGAATTCATCATTTGAGTCCATTTTTTCTACCCTTTCTGACATTCAAACCGGAGAGCTGACTGGTAGCTTACATATAGCCACATCACCTTATTTTGCCTCTGCTTGGCTGATCCCGAGACTCCCTTCACTTCGTCAGCAATACCCCAATCTAAGCATCAAGCTGCAAACCAAACAGAATCAATCTGATTTTCAATTTGAACCTTACGATGTGGCGATTTTTTATAGCCAGGGGCGGTATCCCAATCACTTCAGTGAGCGACTATTTTCTGGAAAGAGGACACCTGTGTGCAGTGTTAATTACGCCACCGAGCATGGTCTTCACAGTGGGTTGAGCGCTCTATCTGACGTTAATTTTATCCATAGAGGGGATACAAGTGCGTGGCAGTATTGGTTAGATGAAATGCATATCGACATTGATTGTAAAAAACGGTGTGACTTCTATAGTGACAATCGCCTAGCGATGGAAGCGGCGGAATTATCGCTCGGTGTGTTTCTTGCTCGGTATGAATTTGCGCTGCCTTTAATCCAAGCGGGGAGGCTAGTCGCGCCATTTCCGCATATTGAATCAGGAAAGGGCTACGATTTGGTTTGCCCTAAAGGAATGGAAACAAGAGTAAAATTCCAAGCGTTTTCTCGCTGGGTACATTCTGAACTAGACAATGGATAAAGAGTTCTCGTTATATTGCTACATAACCGAGTACGAATTATAAGCAGTTCAAATATAAAAATACCCTAGAGTGGCTCTAGGGTACGAATCAACAACACTCAAACTGAGTTTTATTGATTATTTTTTGTTAAAAAAATCAATAACTAGATCTTCAACCTGGACTGGGCACTCCTCCATCAACCAGTGGCCACATGACTCCAACACATGACTTTGAACGTCGTTGGCATACTCTTTCATTTGATTGATTTGAGTTGTCCCTAAACTACTTTGAGCGTTACCTGATATTGCCAGGATCAGCATTTCCCACAAATTATTTCAAGTACCATTTGCACAATAAAACTTCAAAAAGACATATTAAGTCCCTGTGGGAATATGTATTGGTAATTTTAAGGACTTAATCTTGCGTGTGTTATCCCCTATTATGCAATCCAAGTTGATAATTAAATTCAAACGACTACCAATATCTTTTGGTGAAATTTACGGTTCGATGTGACAACGAATAGACCTAACTGCTGCTTCTGCCATAAGAGTGACAGTGTCACAAAGCATGGCTATGGCCCCAACGGCCATCAACGATTTCGCTGTCTTGCTTGCCGCCGTACCTTTCAAGTGAATATTGTTACGAGGCCTGTAAACCAGGAATTCGAAATAGGATTATTGAAATGACCGCACAAAATCATGGAAAGCGAGCAACCAGTCGTCATTTGCAAGTTTCGTACAACACGGTTCTAAGCGCATGTCATCGGGATAAATAGAAGCCATTCCCCCTTTGAAAATGCGAATTCTGATACGTTGCCGAATTCAATCACATTGAAAACGGCATTTTTATTGGATAAAAAACAACATTTTTGTGCCACTTTTCCGACACTTGGACTTAGGGCTCTAACAACAACCAATATCGACGGTACGTAATTACCGCATATTAATAATTTGAGTTGAAAAAATGAAAAAACAAAGCTTGTTTATCTTTGCTCTATCTTTAGCCGTTTTTGGCGTTATCACGACAGAGCTTGGTATTATTGGTCTCCTTCCTCAAGTCATGAAAGACTTTAATATTGATGTACAAGAAGCCGGTCTGTTAGTCAGTGTTTACGCTGTCGTCGTGGCGGTAAGTGGACCATTTATTACATTATTGATGTCAGGGTGGAATAGGAAATACGTCTTAATTGGTATACTTTCCTTGTTCGTTCTATCGAACCTTGTGTACGCAATAACGCAAGATTACACGACCATGATGATATTTCGCGTTTTGCCAGCCTTGATGCATGCTGTTTTCTTTTCAGTTGCATTGGTAGCAGCTACTTCTATGGTATCAGTAGAAGAGCAAAGCAACGCCGCAGCAAAAGTATTCGGTGGTGTTGCTGTTGGTTTGGTCTTCGGTATTCCGATTAGCGCTTTTCTAGCTGAACAATACTCTCTCGCTTATGCCTTTTACTTTGGCTTAACTGCTTGTGCCATTGCGTTAGTGAGTGTGATGTTCTTGATGGAAAGCGCGCCTGTAAAGGAAAAAATGTCCTTCGGCTCTCAAGTAACTATTTTACGTAGCAAGTCCATGTGGCTGTCTTTATCGACCGTAATATTCGTATTTGCAGCGATGTTTTCTTCGTACAGCTTTATTACTCAGTACTTAAGTAATGTAACGAATATGAACGGCACGTGGATTAGTGCAATGCTGATGGTGTTCGGTGTGTTTGGTATCTTTGGTAACTTCATCTTTGGTAAATTACTTGGCAAAAACATGAAAAAGACCGTGATGCTTTACCCTATTACACTTGGCCTTATCTATCTTGTTGTATACTTCATGGGTTTTTCGTTCTCCTTCATGGTAGCAATGGTCGCGTTTTGGGGTGCAGTACACTCTGCTGGTTTGGTTGTGAGCCAAACATGGGTTATGGATAATGCAGGTGATGCGAAAGTATTTGCAAATAGTCTGTACATCTCTTTTTCAAATTTTGGGATCACTATTGGCTCGATAGTCGCTGGGTGGTTTATCGCTCAGTTCGGTGTAGAAAACCTATTCCTATCGAGCTTAGCATTTACGGTATTAGCGTTGATTAGTATCTTACTAAATCAGAAAAAAAGTCCCGCTCTTAAACTTTCAGAAGTGAATTAATTAGCGAAAGTGCTGACTTTCATGAGAGAAGCATAATCACAAAAGTCAGCACTATTTCTATTACTTGCTCACTCCTGATTGGATTAAACATGTTAGTCCAATCTGCCATTCATTTTGCACTAGATTACTTAATTCAAACAGCATATCGCTACTTTGGACTGTCTATTAGTTCTAACAAAGTTTGGGGAAGATCTGAGTTAGCTGGCACTTTTTGAGAAAAGTGCCACGAGTAAAACTTCAGGTCTATGAAGCCTCTGAAC
>NZ_CAWNBB010000087.1:0-65664 GCF_963872585.1 Vibrio sp. 10N.222.47.A9
GAATTACGCAACAAAGCCCATCACTGACAGAAAGATCGTGTAGTACATATAGCTATTTCTATTTACGATATAACTATATGAATAAAGTTAGCTTTTAAATACTCCAAGAATAGCGATAGTCTATACGGGACGTGTTTGCGAGTTGGGTACATCCCATAAATATTCACGATTGGAAATTCAGCTACGTTTTTAATTTTAACTAAGCTACCGCTGTTAACGTATTTATTAACAAATATGCTAGGGATCATTGCTATACCCATCCCATCCACTGCCGCTTGTATTAAGGTATTGCTATCTGAAATTACAGCGACCCACGGCTGCCGATATGAAAGGCTTTTTCCATCGACAGTTAGCATCCAGTAGTCGCCATCTCTCGAATTTCCCATATGTAAGCAATCATGATTTTTTAAGTCAGTATAATCGGAAGGTGCTTGATACTCGCTTATGTATGAAGGTGACGCATACAAGCCAAGCTCTGACTCTCCGAGTTTGGTCGCAATATAAGACGAATCTTGTAACTCGAATGAGAACCTGATGCTGAGATCGATCTCTTCCTCGATTAGGTTGAGGTGGCTATTAGATAAAGCAAGGTCAAAACGAATCCCTGTGTATTCTTTGCGAAATTCTTTAATCACCGTCATTAAATAAGGCCCCATCGCATCGGGAGCAGACAACCGGATTAAGCCCTCAGGATTGTTCTGATGAGCAGTTGTCAGCGAATCTTCTAATTGTTCAATATCACTCAATACCGCTTGCGCGCCTTCATAATAAGCTTTTCCCCCTGGAGTAAGATGCATACTGCGCGTTGTACGATTCAGCAATACAAACCCTAGAGAATCTTCCATTGCTGCAATGTGCCTGCCGACAATAGCAGGGGTAATACCTAACGCTTTCGCTGCTCTAGAAAAGCTGCCTTTATCGACAACAGTACAAAATAGCTGCATATTCCGATACTTATCCATTTGATACCTATTGTATTAAGTGAAGTTACTTTTTGGCGTATTATTCTATTTGTTAATGTTAATTATCTTTCATTAAATATCAATAGTGAAAATAGGAATCAACAATGTCACTGAATTCAAAAATAGCCACTTTGGCTCTAGCTCTTGGAATGGTCTCTGGTGCCAGCGCCACCGATGGTTTTGATCCTTCTAAGCCAGTAATGAAAGAACTAAAAGACGGTATCTATCAGTATTCTCAGTTTTTTTATAACAGTCTGGTTGTTATTACCGACGAGGGTGTGATTGTTACCGATCCTTCTGGCGATGTTCGTTCTGCACAAATGATGAAGGAGATCCGTAAAGTAACAGAGAAGCCTGTCAAAAAAGTGATTTACTCCCATGATCACTTTGACCACTCTCGCGGCGGTAAGATATTCAAAGAACAAGGTGCCGAATTTATCGCGCAGGAATACTGTACCGATTTGCTTTCACGAGATCTGGAAGACAAAGTAGCCTACCCAACAACAACCTACAAAGACCAGATGACAGTTTCTCTTGGTGGCAAAAATGTCGATCTGCATTACTACGGCAAGAATGATGGTAACTGTATGAGTATTGTTCACATGCCGGAAGATAAAGTACTTGTTGCAGTAGATTGGCATTTACCACAGTACTTAGTCAGCGGAGGACGCTTAATTGAACAGGACTATGTTGCTACATTGAACACGATAAAGCGCGTACGTAAAGAACTAGAGTTTGACACTATCATAAATGGTCACACTCCAGTCGACTCGCCAGAGCTACTAAAAGAAAGTGAAGAATTCGTTCAGGCTCTGTTTGATGCAGTATGGAAAGGTTTGCAAGAAGGAAAGTCTGTAGATGAACTAAAAGAGTCGATAAAGCTACCAAAATTCAGCCACTGGAAAGACTATAAAGAGCATTTTCCTGCTCATGTAGAGCGCATGGCTTATTCGATTTGGCACGGTAATTAATAGGATCTTTATGATGAAGCTGCATGTATTTGATAGCTGCCCATTTTGTGTTCGTGTTAAGACCGTTGTTGGGCTTAAAAATATTGATTGTGAAATTAGCCCTATGACTTTGGGGCAATTGCCAGAATCGTTAGAGGGGAAACTAGAGAGGTTGACTGTCCCTGTGCTTGAACAGCGACAGCATGATGGTAAGCATACGGTGATGGTTGAGAGCCTCGACATTATCCGCTACTTAGATCAACAAGATGAACCCATGTTCACCCGTTACGAAGTATCAGAAGCCCTGAACAACCTTCTAAAGCGGCTTTATCCGATCTCTGCACAGCTTTTGTATCCTCGCATGCCACGGCTTAATCTCCCTGAGCTGTCAACGCCAGATGCTCTCTGTCTATTTGTTGAGTCACGCAAAGGCGCATTAAGCCAATCCATTGAGCAGGCGTTGGTGAGAACAGAAGAGTACCTTCCGGAGCTTAAACGAATCTTGGAAGAGCTGGATTCCTTGCTCGATATTGATGTTCTTGTATCTGGTGAGCGCAAGTTGAACATTGACGACATAGCCGCGTTTTCTGAGCTACGAAACCACACAATGGTCGCTGAACTAGAAATGAGTGAGCGCATGATGAGCTTTGTTAGTTTCATCGCATCACGTTCTGGTATGTCGCTATATCCACCAATAAGTCAGTAAAGGGGTTTAAGATGGCAGGTAACAAATTTCTTCCACTACTGGTTATTTTTTCCCTCATACCTTTGGGGCCACTGGCTATTGATATCTACTTGCCATCTTTTCCGCAGATGATCGAGGCTTTTGCTGTCTCTGATAGCGAAATAAGACAGACTATTTCGATTTACGTTCTGGCTCTGGGTGTGAGTCAATTAATTGCGGGCCCAGTTTCTGATCGCAAGGGGCGTAAGTTCTCTGCCATGCTTGGGCTGTTCATGTATGCAGCAGGTAGCTTGTTGGTTGTGGCATCTTCGTCTTTAGAGATGCTATACGCAGCGCGAGCTCTGCAAGGCGTAGGCGCTTCATTTACTATGATCACCGCCATGGCTTGGGTTAGAGACAACTACGAAGGTGACGTTGCGGGTAAGTGGTTAAGCTATATGGGCGGCGTTACCAGTGCAGTACCAACCATTGCGCCGCTCATTGGTAGTGGGTTGGCTCTCTTATGGGGGTGGACAGGTGGCTTCTACCTCATGGCTGGTTTAGCTCTCTTGCTATTTGTTATATCAGCGGTAGCACTTCAGTCTAAGAAGAGTGTTAAGACCACGGTTGATGTAAAGAACACACAGGCACTTAAATGTAACGTGCGAGATATCTTAAGTAATCGTACATTTTTGGTGTATTCACTGACGAACATGCTCAGCTTTGGTGCTCTGCTAACTTACATTTCCGTTGCTCCAATTGTTGCAATCAGCGAAGGCGATTTTTCTCAAGTGGAGTTCTCACTTATGTTTGGAGTTATAGGAGGTTTTCAAATACTTGCTAGCCTTATAGCGCCCAGATTGATTAAGTCGTTTGGCCGTAGGAATACTGTGCGACTTGGTGCCACTGTTATCACCGTCGGAGGAATGGGGTTATTGTTTATAGGCTTTAATGCTACTTATTTATTCTTTGCTTTATCTGCATTGGGAGCAGCTGGCTTTAGCCTTTTATCTGGCTCTGCTACATCTCTTGCACTTGAACCTTTTAAGTATTGTGCTGGCTTGGCGACATCTATTGATGGCTTTTTCAGAATGATAGGAGGCGCACTGCTTGTCGCTACGTCCGGCCTCTTGGGAGTTAGCAGTATTTCTACACTGGCGGTAGTCATGCTGCTTTCACTACTGCCTGTTTTATTAATCACATTAGACAATCGAATGTTAAGTTCACCTAAAAGAGACTTAGGTTAGTCAGTAAGAAGTAATTAGAAGCAAAAAAGGATTGGTATCTCTACCAATCCTTTTTATGGATAGCCTTCCTATTTCGAAGATAGGATTTGCCTATTGAATCTATAGAAATGTCCGATTTCACTAATTTCCGGTGCGAATGCAATATAGCTCCATCGACGCGGGATAGCGTTAAACACTACAAATTAGAAAGAGAGTCGAATCATGATCAACACAGAAATCAAACCATTCAACGCAACAGCATTCAAAAACGGCGAATTCGTAGAAATCACTGAGCAAGACGTTAAAGGCAAGTGGGCTGTATTCTTCTTCTACCCAGCAGACTTCACATTTGTATGTCCAACTGAGCTAGTTGACCTACAAGACAAATACGCAGAGCTTCAATCTCGCGGCGTAGAAGTTTTCTCAGTATCAACTGACACGCACTTCTCTCACAAAGCATGGCACGATACTTCTGACAAAATCGGCACTATCGAATACTTCATGGTAGGCGACCAAACAGGCAACATCACAAATAACTTCAACGTTATGCGTGAAGGTCAGGGCCTTGCAGACCGTGCAACTTTCCTAATCGACCCTGAAGGCGTTATCCAAGCAATGGAAATCACTGCTGAAGGTATCGGCCGTGACGCTGAAGACCTACTACGCAAGGTTAAAGCGGCGCAATACGTAGCCGCTCACCCAGGTGAAGTTTGCCCAGCTAAATGGAAAGAAGGCGAAGAGACTCTAGCGCCATCTCTAGACCTAGTAGGCAAGATTTAATCTAAGCCTAGTTCAAAGAAGAACAGCTAAGAAATAACAAGTAAAACAGAACAGTTAAACGGTTCTACAGGCGCGCTTCGGCCCCCTCCTAAAGGGCAGTTGCGCGCCACCCTTTCAAAACATCAACACCACAATATTTGCCGACTTGCGCCCCCTTTTTATTTTCCTTTTTCAGCAAGAAGGTATTGGTCAATACCAAGACACAGAATTTAAGAGCAGGCACGATTATGTTAGATCAAGCAATGAAGCAGCAGCTAAAAGCATACCTAGAAAACCTAAAAACCAATGTTCAGTTAGTCCTTAGCCTGGATGACAGCGACACCGCGAACAAACTTCAAGATCTGGCGAATGATATCGCCTCTCTCACCCACAAAATTGAAGTAGTTCGAGATGATAGCGCAAGCACTCGCCGCCCAATTATGCAGGTCGTGAACCAAGAGAAAGGCACAGCGATCGGTTTTGCAGGTTTGCCTATGGGTCATGAGTTTACGTCACTGGTACTTGCACTGCTTCATAGTGGTGGTCACCCTATCAAGCTTAAAGCTGACGTAATTGAGCAAATTAAAGAGCTTAATCAAGAGCTTAATGTAGATATTTTTATCTCACTATCGTGCCAAAACTGTCCAGAAGTGGTTCAGGCGTTCAACATGATGTCGGCGATTAATCCTCTAGTTAAGACAACCATGATCGACGGCGCAGCATTCCAAGACGAAGTGAAGTCTCGCGACATCATGGCAGTTCCAAGCGTGTTTATTAACGGTGAGCTATTTGGTCAAGGCCGTATGTCACTGGCTGAAATCCTTAACAAAGTTGATTCAGGCGCTGCAGAAAAGAAAGCGGCAAACCTAGACCAACAAGCACCGTTTGATGTATTGGTTGTCGGCGGCGGCCCTGCAGGTTCTTCAGCCGCTATCTACGCAGCACGTAAAGGCATTCGTACCGGTGTGGTTGCTGATCGATTCGGTGGTCAAGTGATGGATACGATGGCGATTGAGAACTTTATCTCAGTGAAAGCGACGACCGGCCCTAAATTAGTGGCAAGCCTTGAAGAGCACGTAAAAGAGTACGGTGTTGAGATAATGACTGAGCAGCGCGCTGCAAACATCATTGCGGCAGAAGACACAGAAGACGGCTACATCCACGTTGAGCTAGAGAGCGGCGCAACATTACGATCTCGCACGGTCATCACAAGTACCGGTGCTCGCTGGCGTGAAATGAACGTTCCGGGTGAGCAAGACTACCGCAACAAAGGCGTCGCTTACTGCCCACACTGTGACGGCCCTTTATTCAAAGGTAAGAAAACAGCGGTTATTGGTGGCGGTAACTCAGGTATCGAAGCGGCAATTGATTTAGCGGGTATAGTTGAACACGTAACCGTACTTGAATTTGCAGACACATTGCGTGCCGACCAAGTGCTTATCGACAAAGCGAACGCAACACCAAACATCGAAATCATCAAGATGGCTCAAACCACACAAGTGATTGGTGATGGCAACCGCGTAACCGGTCTGGAATACAAAGACCGTAACACCGACGAACTAAAACAGATCGAACTTGCGGGTATCTTTGTTCAAATCGGCCTGATGCCAAACAGCGAATGGTTGAAGGGTTCGAAAGTTGAGCTGTCACCACGCGGTGAAATTGAAATTAACGCTCATGGCGCAACATCAATGAAAGGTGTGTTCGCAGCGGGTGACGTAACAACCGTACCTTACAAACAGATCATCATTGCGATGGGTGAAGGTGCAAAAGCAAGCTTAGGTGCATTTGACCACCTAATCCGTAACTCAGCTCCAGTTAAAGAGGCTGAAACGGCTTAAGCTTTAAACTTAAAACTTAAAACTTAAAACTTAAAACTTAAAACTTAAAAGCTTCTAGGCATAAAAGCTTTTAACTCAAGTTCCTTAAATATTTGTTAACTTAATTCTTTACTGTTAACGACTTAGTCGACTTTTAGACACCACTCCTATGGATTTAGGAGTGGTTTTTTTTATTTGTAGAGACGCTTTATGCTGGTTGATAAAGCATAAAGGCAACCACCATCGCTAAGCTTCCACCCAAACAACGGTTCACAAACATCATCTGTTTTGGTGATTGCAGTAATTTTTTCAGCATGGTGCCGCAATACGCCCACACCAACATGCACGGCACACCAGTAATCACCATACCCGCGATAATGGTCACTACTTGAATCAAGTAATCTGCATTCGGAGTAATGAACTGTGAAAACACGGTCAATGACGCTATCCAACCTTTAGGGTTTAACACCTGCACCAACACACCTGACATAAAACCTGAACGTTTATCTGTGGTGCTTTCTTCGATTTGCATGTTCGCAATCGACCATGCCATGAACAGCAAATAAGCCGCACCCGCGTATTTCAAAATGTTGTATAGCTCTGGGTAAAGGGTAAATAGGCTCACCAAACCGACACTGGAACCGGCCAGTACGATGATGATGCCAACAGCGTTTCCAGAGATAAAAGGTAAAGTCGCAGCAAACCCATAACGACTTGAAATCCCAAGTAATGCGATATTGCCTGCCCCAGGTGTAATTGCAATTGATGTTGAAAATAGCAAGAACGCCAGCATTAATTGAGAGCTCATTTCCTCTCACTCCTAATAAGTAAAGTATTTATACGGAGAGAGTTTACAGATTCGATTAGGAATTAAATTGCTATATAGGCTAATATTAATGCAAATTTGAGCAAGACTTTTCTAAAAACACCATGAAACAGAAAGAATCCACCAAAGAAGTGTTAGATGACACAGATATCGCCATCTTAGAACATATCCAACAAGACGGACGCATGAGCAACAGTAAGCTCGCAGAGAAAGTGAACCTCAGCGAGACCCCGTGCTGGCGCCGTTGGAAACGCATGGAAGAGACGGGTTATATCGATGGTTACGCCGCGAAGCTAAACCGCAAAAAGCTTGGTTTTCATGTAGCTGGTTTTACTCTTGTGACCTTGGGTAACCATGAAGTAGAAAACACAGAACCGTTTGAAGAGTTTGTCGAAGTAACCGATTGGATTCCTATGTGTCACTGCATTGCAGGTGGTGCCGACTATATGATTCAAGTGCTAGCGAAAGATTTGGAAGAGTACTTTGAGCGTATTAGCTCGATCAGGCGAGTAAAAGGCGTAAGTGCGATTCAGTCGAATATCTCGGTTAAAGAGTTGAAAAACAGCTATAAGTTGCCTCTTGGGGACTAGTTCACTTCTCCTGACAGCCCTTTTCTTTAAGAAAAATAAAAGCCCAGCTCCCTAGATTTCTATAACTTAGGGGCTGGGCTTTGTTATTTTGAAACAGATATCGTTTATTTACGCTTGCTATTCACAAGGGTGAGCTAAATGAATCAGCGCCAAACCACCTAGAGACGTTTCACGATACTTCTTATTCATGTCTTTACCCGTCTGATACATAGTAGCGATAACCTTATCCAATGAAATCAGGCTTTTGCTGTTACGTTTGAGTGCCATTCGTGAAGCATTAATCGCTTTCATCGAGCCCATCGCAATTTCTGCCGCAATGCAAATCTGCTCATTACTGCCACCACGTAAAGCGGTTAAACCCGCTGCCGCCATAGAAGACGAAACACCCACTTCACCTTGGCACCCCACTTCGGCACCAGAAATAGAAGCGTTGGTTTTGTACAAAATACCAATCGCGCCCGATACGGCTAAGAAGTCTTTTAACTGCTTAGTATCCAACTCTTTAATGAAGCGATGGTAATACATCAATACAGCTGGAATAACGCCCGCGGCACCATTAGTTGGTGATGTCACAACTTGGCCACCAGCCGCATTTTCTTCACTCACCGCAAAGGCGAACAAGTTAATCCAATCCATGATTTCCATTGGATCGTTTTCAACGGCCGCATTCGCTTCAAGCTTCTTCAACAAATTTGGAGCACGACGAGTGACGTTCAAACCACCATCAAGAATGCCTTCAGTTTCAAAGCCACGCTCCATACAACGAGTCATTACTCGCCAGATTTGATCGGCCTTTTCTGAAATAGCATCCGCGCTTTGGAAAGCCGATTCATTTTGTAGAATCATGCCACCCAAACTCATGCCGCTGTCTTCTGCTTTTCTCAGCATTTCATCGGCATTTTTGAATGGGAAAGGGACTTCTACTGTTTGGGTTTGAGTTCCATTCTGCAGTTCATCCGCGGTTGCGATAAAACCGCCGCCAATCGAATAGTAAGTTTCATCGACAATCACGTTTCCACTTTGGTCGAACGCAGTAATCATCATGCCGTTTTCATGCAGAGGCAGATTATCTTCGTGAAATAGCATGTCGGTTTGATAATTGAAGCCAATGGTGTGATGGCCACTCAGCTGCATTTCACCACTGTCGATAGCAAGACGCATCGCTTCATTAGCGCTGGTGATCTTAATCGTGTCTGGCTTATTGCCGAGCAAACCCAAGATGGTTGCTCTGTCGGTGTGGTGACCTATGCCAGTCAATGACAAAGAACCTTATAAATCCACCTGAACACGAACCACTTCCGTGATTTTATCCGCGACTAATTGAGTGAAATGGAAACCCGCAATCATTGGGCCGTTAGTGTGTGAGCTCGATGGCCCTACACCAATTTTGTAGATATCAAAGATCGATAACATAGATATACCAGTAAAAAATCGGTCAATTAAGAAAGAGCGGCATAAAGCCAATCAGGGATAACAGTACAAGCAGCAATCGTCACAACAGCGAACACCAACAAGCCGTAATGACTCGCGGTAGGCTTTGCAAACAAATGCTTTTGCTTGGCTATAAATTCGTTTTGTTGCTCCGTCACTTCTCCCCAGAAGCGGCTCACAACAACACCTAACAGTAAGAAAACCACAGTGCCAATCAAGGCAAACCAAGGCCAAGAGATGCCACTGTATTTAGCAATGAACACCACAGCTACACTGCCAATACTGCCTGCAATCACCCCTTTCTCATTTGCCTTTTTAAAGAACAAACCAAGGATGAAAGAGCCAAGGCGAATACCAACAAAAATGGACGTCAGGCTGGCAATCGTCTTAAGCACAGATTCGTTAGAAACCGCCATCAAAGCCGGTACGACAACTGAAGCCGCAGCAACCAAGCTCATCTTTCTTGCCACCGATTCATAATGTGCATCGGAAGCTTTCTTACGGAAAAAGCGCTTATAGAAATCGAACGTTGCCACTGTCGCCATTGAGTTATAAGTCGAATCCAGTGTCGACATTGCCGCTGCCGATAGTGCGGAAATCACCAAACCAACAACGATTGGGTTGGTATGGTTAAACACGAAATCGAGAATCACTTCATTGCTGTTTTCAAAGCTTTGCTCTTGATAAAAAACACTCAATAGAACGCCCATTACAGAGAAAAACAGGTAAATAAAGAATGCGCCGTAACCACAAAGCAGCATCGATTTTTGTGCTGTCTTCACGTTCTTTGTTGCCAACGTTCTTTGAATAATCAGTTGGTTAGTGCCATACACACTTAGATGTAAGAAGCTCACAGCCACCACACCCGCCCATAAGGTGGTATCAACACCCAAGTCGAAATCAAGATTGATGATGTTTAGATATTCAGGAGACAACACCTCACCTGCATCAATCTTCATTAGCAATAAGGCAAAAATAGCAATACTGCCGATGATCAATACCGCCGACTGCAACATGTCTGTCCATATGACGGTCGAGATCCCCCCTGCATAGGTATACAGAGCGGTAAACAAACTGATGTAGATGATCGCCTCGGAGATACTCACCGGCAACACTTGCACCAAGATCAGTGCAACCGCATACAAAATCACACCTGCCGAAATACACTGAACCACAATAAACACGATAGAGTTGATCGTGCGAGCAACAACGCCAAAGCGGTGCTCTAGGTATTCATAAATCGAGGTTAGGCCGAGTTTGTAAAACACCGGGACAAAGAAAACCACAGCGAAAAAGATCACTATTGGATAATTCAAATGGACGCTCATCGCTTCCATGCCTGAGCTATAAACCCAGCCCGGCATGCCCACGAACGTCATTGCGCTGATGTAGGTGGCAAGAATCGACACACCTGCCGTAAACCAACCAAATTGTTTTCCGCCCGTTGAGAAATCGCCACCAACGCTATAACGCTTGTTCACTAAGTAACTGATAAATAGAGTAGTTAGTACATAAAGAGCAATAACCACAAAACTTGAGTACGTAACCATTTTTAGATTCCGTTTATTATATTTCGCAATTCATTCGCCGCCAATAGTACTCAAAAATGGATACTTTCCCTCAAAAACCCACAATAAGTGTGAGTATTGTCACTAAGATAGATGATTAAACACTCTAAATGGCCAAAAAGTCCCAAAACAACGATCTAATGAGATCAAGATCACTAAAATGCACAGAATGGGTACGCACTCATTTTAAAATTGACTTTGATCACGGATCTAATAACCACAAAAATTCTATTATCTCTCCCGAAATGAAGATGGTGTGGTGATATTCAATAACCGTCACACAATAATCGAAACTAAAAACACCCTATAAAAAATAAAGGTTTATCGGTCATGACTACTAAAAAACACATGAGCGAAGTTCCTATGATTCAAAGGGTAGCTGCTTATCTTGCAATTCTAGTTGGCTACTTTTTCTATTGTTATAACTTTGTAATTATTGACTACGTACGCCCATACATCGTTGATGCGTATGATGGTATTAACTTGGCGGATACCGCTCAGTTCTATACATGGCAGTCGGTTGGTGCACTTATTGGTGCTCTGAGCTGTGCATGGGTGGCATCAAACTTTGGTAAGAAATCGACTCTTATTGTCATCACTGCACTTAACGGTGGCGCAACCATCATCAACATGATGTTTACTGACTACGCGATGTGGGCAGCAATGCGTTTCATCATCGGTATTTCTTTAGGTGGTTACTTCACGGTAGCGGTAAGCCTGATGATAGGCCTATTTACACCAACGGTTCGCGGTAAGTTAACCGCATTCGCTTCTTCTATGTTCTCGGTCGCTCTGATGGCAATGGGTGCTTACGCAGCGTTCATTTCTAGCGTTGATGCACCTTGGCAGAGCCTAATGTGGGTGGGTGGTATTCCTCCTCTCGTTGCTGCTGCACTGATGATCTTCATCCTGCCTAGCGACAAAAAAGTGATCGCTTACGGTGAAGAAGATCAAGCCGCAGCTGAAGCATCGAATAAACCAGCGAAGAAAGGTTCTTGGGGTGAAATGCTAAGCGCGCCTTACCGCAAGCTAACCATCACTTGTCTACTACTGGCTGGCCTTAACTTCTATGGCTACCAATTCTTCTCAGGCTTCGTGACAACGTACCTGAAAGAAGTTCGCCAATTTGACGGTTCAACTATCGGCATCATCTTCTCTATCTCAGCGTTCGGTTCTCTATTCGGTGCTTGGGTATGGGGTGCAATCGCCGACAAATACGGCCGTAAAGTGAACGCGTTTGGTTTCATCCTTGCGGGTGTCATGGCTTCAGTCTTCTTCGTAGCACCAAGCGACGTGATGATCGGCAGCCTAAACATGCTGGCTATCCTAGGCCTTATCTACAACTTCGGTCTGTCTGCTTCTGCGGTATGGGGTGGTTACTTCTCTGAGTTGTTCCCTGCTCACCTACGTAGCTTCGGTGCAGCTCTGTTCCACGGTGGTCGTATCATCGGCATGTGGGCACCAATGGTGTTGGTATTCATCCAAGAGCGCAGCGACCTTGCGACAGCAATGTGGGGCTCGCCAATCGTATGGATTCTAGCTGGCCTACTGTGGCTATCTCTACCAGAAACATTGAAAGGCGGCATTTTCGACAAGAGCAAAAAAGCGGAAACAGCAAAAGCTTAATCCCCTTTATTTGAACGCCTCTAAAGACGCAAATAAACATCAATCCGGCTGAGCAGTCAGCCGGAAACAAAATCCAAATCGAGTCCTGTTCCGAATGTTGACTCGACAACAAAACGAGAATTAATTATGTCTAAATATCAAGAAGCTAAACGCATTGTTCGTGACTACTTTGACGCTATCGAAAACGCAACACACGAGAACGTTGCTGAAGTTTTAAAAGCGCACACGTCTGAAGATTACTTGTGGCGCGGTGTTTACCCATTCCGCGAGCAAGAAGGCGCACAAGCAGCGGCTGACGTATTCTGGGCGCCAATGATGAAGTCAATGACTCGCATGCAGCGTCGTCAAGATATCTTCATCGGCGGTAACAACGAAGTTAACCCTGATGAGATTTGGGTAATGAGCATGGGTCACTTCATGGGTCTGTTCGACGCTGAATACCTTGGCATGCGCCCTACTGGCAAGATCATGAACGTTCGCTACGCAGAATTTAACTGTGTTGTTGATGGAAAAATCACAAAGACAGGCCTGTTCCTAGATCTTCTAGGCATGATGGATCAAGCGGGTTGCTACCCACTTCCACCATCAACAGGTAAGCACTTCGTTTACCCTGGTCCACGTAATCACGATGGTCTGCTATTCGAAGATGCAGCTCCAGAAGAAGGCGTTGCAACGCTTGCTCTAGTAAACAAAATGGTTGATGACCTGTCTGCTCTTAACGACAGCGGCGCGATGGGTTGCCCACCAGAAGTACTAGCGAAGAGCTGGTCAAAAGACATGATTTGGTACGGCCCATGTGGTATCGGCGCGTCTTACACGATTCCTCGCTACCAACAGCAGCACCAACTTCCTTTCCGTAACAACCTGAAAGACAAGAAGTTCAACGGTCACGTTTGTCGTTTCGCTGAAGGTAACTTCTCTTGTTTCTTCGGTTGGCCAAACCTATCAAACACACCAACAGGTGGCTTCCTAGGTATGACTGGCGGCGAAGTACGCGCAAACATGCAAGTGGTTGACGTGTACTACCGTGACGGCGACAAACTGTCTGAGAACTGGGTTCTTATCGACCTTCCTTACTGGCTACAACAGCAAGGTCTGGACGTGTTCGAACGTACTTCATCTATCATGAATCCAACGCTGTAACCATGTCCTATTGCCTACCTAGTCCTTACCTACGCTAGGCAGGCATGACTGCCGAGGGCTCCTTCTCGCCCTCGGCAACTTGCTCCACCCAAGATAACCAACTTGTGCCTCACGGATGGGCACACCCTGCCAAACCATTACCTATATAACGGGCTTGAAAGCACGGTGGCTTTCTGCGGCCTGAATAAAGAGAACAACAATGAACAAGTCGATACTTTCTGCAGTGATCCTGACGGCACTTACATCAGGTTCAGCTTTTGCTGCACACACTTTTACCAATGACGCGGGCGATAGCCTTACTTTAGACGGTCGTTTCGACGTTCGTTACCAAGACAAAGGTGGCGATCATAATGGCGAATGGAACAGTGGTAGTTCTCGTTTCGGCCTTAAAGGTCAAATGGGACTAGACAACGATTGGACTGGCTTTGGCCATGCCGAATGGGGTTATAACTCGGGCGCTAACGGCGATAACATTTACGACCGACTTCTATACGCAGGCGTAGAACACGAGAAATACGGCAAGATCGCAGCAGGTACTAAGCAGTGGTCTACCTTCTACGATGTGGCTTGGTTTACCGATATGGGTCGTGTGTTTGGTTCACGTGGTTCTGGTTACTACAACCTATCTGACTGGGGTATTTCATCAGGCACAGGCCGTGCTGAAAACTCGATAACTTACCGCAACAACATTAACGACAACTGGAAATACGGCTTCACTTACCAAACAACTCGTGAAGATGTCGCTGTATCAACAAGATTCAACCAAACGAATTCAGATACTGTTACGCTGAAAAACGGTATCGGAGCTTCAACGCTGTACACCGTTATGGATGGCCTAACGATTGGTTTAGCGTACCATCAGAATGAGTTTGATGATGTGGATAACACAGTTCAAAACATCAAAGATGGCGACACACAACGCATAGGTTTATTAGGTGTGAACTACACTAATGATGGACTATTTGTTGGTTTCACCTACAGCCAAGGTTCAAACTGGGAGACCACCAGCCAATCTGAATTCTACGACCACCGTGGTGCTGAATTCTTCACCTACTACCACTTTGAAAATGGTCTACGTCCAACCTTTAACGTTAACTACTTAACGGACACAGACGACAACGCGAATGGCTACGAACGTCAGCTTATTATCCCTGGCCTTGAGTACCACTTTAAGAAGAACAAGTTCTTAGTATGGACGGAGTACCAATTCGACAACGGTAAAGATTCATACAATGGTGTGAAATACGAAAACAACGATGATCAGTTTGCTGCCGGTATTCGTTACTACTTCTAACGATGTAGCGGTATGTGGTTCATTTTTGAGTAAATTTGTAATCTAAAGCTCTGCGTCTAAGCAGAGCTTTTTAGTCACTATTTATTTAAAGCTACATTTTTGTAACGACATTTGTAGCGACACAGTTAATGGGTTGTACCCAACATAGAATTCAAAATAACCATTATTCCTTATTTTTCATATCATTCCTTGGCATTACTTTATGAGTACGTACCTAATCATGTTACTCTGTGCGCAGTCAATTTGGTTCAAAAGTATGGTCTATGAACTCTCCGAAACACTCCACGGCGTCAAAGCCAACCGTCACCTCTAAAGATGTCGCTAAGCTTGCTGGCGTTTCTCAATCAACAGTATCTCGCGTATTTGTACCGGGCAGTTCAGTGTCTGAAAAGACCAAGCAGAAAGTGTTCGATGCAGCAAAATCGTTGAATTATCGTCCCAATGCCTTTGCCCGCAGTCTGACGACAAATGAATCCAAATTGATTGGCCTAGTTTTTCCTGATGCCGACTACCCTATTCACATGAAAACACTGCAGCTTATCTCTACTGAGCTACAAAAACAGGGGTACTCTGCGGTATTGATTCCTTGGCAAGTTGATGGAAACGATAACCACTCTATCCCTAATATCTTCCAATACCGAGTTGATGGCGTGATTGCCGCTTCTGCGACCTTTAATAAGTCGCTTTATGAAGAGTGTGAAGAGTTCGACATCCCTATCGTTCAGTTCGCGCGTGTTGTTGAAGGGACTAAGAGTAGCCATGTGGTGAGCGACAACTACGCTGCAGGCCAATTTGCTGCTCAGCACTTTCATAAACTTGGTATCAAGTCAGCCACTTACCTCACAGGTAACGTCCCGACATTTACCAATGGCGAGCGCCAAGTGGGTTTCTGCACAGAATTTGAAGACTTAACTGGCAAACAGGCTCGCGTGATTGAAGCTGACTACGATTACCTTGATTCACTCGAGATCATCAGAGCCATGTTCAAAGAAGCTTCTCATCCTGAAGCCATATTTTGTGCGACGGACAATCTCGCTATGGCAGTGATGGACGTGGCTCGTTTAGAGTTCGCGCTCCGTATCCCAGAAGACCTACAAGTGATTGGGTTTGATGACATCCCACAAACTCAGTGGCTGAACTACCAATTGACCACTTTCAAGCAGGATTTCCGACGCCTTGCACGTGAGTCCGTGAAGATTGTCGTTAGCCAGATTCAAGAACAAGACACCAGCTTAGTGAAATTAATGGTGCCGGTTCAATTTGTAGAACGTAACACTACATTGAAAGTAAAATAGCGTTTTCTTCAGCCTTTGTTTGCATGATTAAAACACGCTTTTAAACAACCAAAATACAAAAAATCCCGTTGGCGACGATTAGAGTCTCCAACGGGATTTTGTATTTCTACTCAGCCTTTGCTGTCCCAACTACTTGAGACAAGTGCGTATTAATTACCCACACCACCTGTTTTCTCAGCTGGTAAATCTGGTGTCACTGGGGGCCACTCTTGGAAGGTTGCTAGATGTTGTTGTACAGCAGCTTGAGCAGGACCAAATGCCCACATTTTCTGCCCCATCCATTTCAAGTACATGCCCGACTCTTCTGCAGCTCGCTCGTATGGGTCACGACGTAAGTTAAAGAGTAACGGTGCGTTTAGCTCCTCTTTCGGACCACTCCATCCATGGTTTTGGACCACAAAGTGCGCCTTCCAATCGCCAATACGAACCGCTTGTAGCTTGTCTCGTTCGTAGTAGTAGATCTCTTTACGATTTGACTCGCCTTTCTCTGTCAGCATGTCCACTTGGTTGTAACCATCAAGGTGCGCTTTAAAGCCATCGTGACCTTTCAGCATTTTTTCTTTAAGATCCGCTGGACCACCAGCCGCAGCGACCAGAGTGGGTAACCAGTCCATACCATCAAAGATGCCATTGCCTACAGTACCTGCAGGTATTTTACCCGGCCAGCTAACCAGTGCAGGAGCGCGAACACCACCTTCCCAAGTTGTGCCTTTTTCGCCATGGAATGGTGTCATACCACCATCTGGCCACGTCATGATCTCAGGACCATTATCCGCAGTGAAAATGATGATGGTGTTATCGGCAATACCAAGTTCTTCCATTTTCGCCATCATTTCACCAACATGGTCATCAAGATCTTTCATGACCACTTCTTGAAGTCCCCAACCGTTTTGGCCAAGCATAGCTTCGTATTCAGGTGACAGGTGCGTCCAAACGTGACCACGTGATGGACAGTACCAAGTAAAGAATGGCTTATCCGCTTCAACCGCCCTTTCGATGAAGTTGATCGCGTGTTTATTAACTTCATCGTCGAGTGTACGCATACGCTCAATCGACAATGCACCATCATCTTCGATCGTTTGACCGCCTTTGCCATCTGATCTTGCGTAAATAACATTACGAGGTGCAAACGCATCCAAAGATCCATCTTTTGGCCAATCTGGATCTTCTGTGTATTCCATTGCATTCAAGTGATACAACCAACCCCAATACTCATCAAAACCGTGCATCGTCGGTAAGAATTCATCTCTATCACCAAGGTGGTTTTTACCAAACTGCCCCGTGACATAACCCATGGTTTTAAGAACCTCAGGAAGCGTTGGCGTGTCAGCACTTAAACCAACTGGGCCACCCGGTAACCCAACTGAGTGCATGCCTGTTCGAACAGGAAGTTGACCCGTTAAGAATGCGGAACGCCCCGCCGTACAAGAGGGTTGTGCGTAATAATCAGTCAGTAGCATGCCCTTTTCAGCAATACTATCGATGTTCGGTGTTTCGCTGCTCATCACACCATTGTGATAAGCACTCAGGTTTGAGATCCCAATATCATCCGTGAAGATAACAAAAATATTCGGTTGCTCTTGGGCTGACCATGCTGATAGCGAAAAGCTACTCAACACACTCAGAGTAACAAGGTGAAAAATCCTTTTCATAGAATGTCCTTATACTGTTTCAGATTGTTCTTTATGAATCATTTTTATTCCTACCAAACCAAAGCCAAGCTCCAATAGTAGATAGACGACAAGTAGCCAGTGAGGCATGCCATCTATCACCAAGCTAATGACTCGGCCGACAGCCAAACCCAACATGAAGACCACCAAACTGTAAAGTGCTGGCAATCGATATTTCTTTAATAACGCCCCTACTATCCAAAACAAAGCCAATGCTAAGTACAACCCCATCACTGCACGAAAGATATGTGTGACATTAATAGGGCTAGCATCGATTCCGAAAAGGTAATCCAGAGAAATAGCTGGTGCATACCCGTAAGACAATGCAATAGGCGTTAATCCCAAAACCGCGACGAACAAAAAAATACTCTGTAACTTCATATCCTCACTCTTTAAATTTGGCTCTTTTTAAAAAACATAGTCTACAATCAGCAATATACAAGTTGCATATATGAAAAATGGATAATGAATACATACATTTATAGTATGTGTTCTTCAAACCGGATAAGGATATCAATATGGCTAAATGGCATTACCTACTCGCATCAGCATTGGCTGCCAGTTCAACCGTAAATGCTCAGGAAGCAAGCACACAAGCGGATACAAAAAAGTGGCAACATAGCTTCGAAATTTACGCGCTCGCACTCAACATCCGCGGAGACAGCACCATTAGTGATTTGTCTACTGATGTCGATGTTGATCCTGCATTCATCATGGATCATCTTGATATGACCGCAATGGTGCGTTTAGAGGGTATCTATGACAATCAGTGGGGCTATTACATTGACTACAGCTTCATGAAGTTAAGCGGAAAAACAAACTCAGTGTTAGGTAGCAACCTAGAGGTATTGAGGGGCAATCTTGATATCCGACAAGGTGTTTTAGATGTGAAGGGGTTTAAGCGCTACCAATACGATTTTGGCACGATTGATTATCTGTTTGGACTTCGTTGGTGGGATAACGACATTGATGCCAAGCTTTACGGTTCAGGTGGCAATCTAAGTGTAGACCGATCACTCGATGAAGATTGGGTTGATTACCAAATAGGTGTGAGATGGATAACGCAGCTCAATAAGGATTGGAAGTTTCACGCAACTATTGACGCAGGGCTTGGCAGTGACACCAACTTTACCTCGTCTCTGTTAACTGGCGTGCGATACCAGATAAACAGTTGGTCTGACTTAAATGTTGCCTACAAATCGACTTGGGTTGATTACGAAAACAAAGGCACCTTTGAATACGATACCGCATCGCAAGGGTTCCTGGTTGGTTGGGCTGCTCACTTTTAATTAGAGAGTCAGGATATTAGAAATTTAGGTAAGCCAGATTCATGGCTTACCTTTCAAACGAAGTCTACCTTTCACGAAAAGCTGCTGGTGACTTACCTATGGATTCACAGGGTGTGGCACAATACATTCTTTCTTCATGATAGTTAAGCCAGCTTCGAGAGTTTCTGTCCAAGCTTGTTCAACGCTTTCATCATAGTGAGGATCGTATTTTTTAACCGTATTGAGTAACGAATTGAACCACTCGTTGAGCTCAATCTCGGAAATATCCAGTCCTAAGTCTTTATGCCTTTTACCCAATTTCTTTACTGAGTTACGCACGCTCGGCAGACCAGCAGAATTATAGATAAGAATGATCGAGGCTTTAAGCATCTTGGTTTGCTGCTCTAACCCTATCTTTTCAAAACGTTCTGAAAACCTTGGATTATGCTCGCAAAAATCCGCCAGAAAGCTCTCCAAAAATTCTTGGTCAATCCGGCAGCGCTCAAAGCTTTCATAAAACAGTTCGTTCGGTTTCATCTAGCAAGTCCTTTGCAATAGTCAGCAGTTTTTTAAAATAACAGGTTAGTTCAGAGTAGCTATAAACTAACTCCGAGCTATCAACACACTCTAATTATACGCCACTGTTGCATATTTTGAACGAGGACATAAGGCGAACTGTGGCATAACGTAAACTATGACATAAAGCGAACTATGGCATAAAGTGAGTTGCACAGATCTTGTTTCCATCAGGATCTCGCAAATAAGCCATGTACAAGCGACGCTCGTCAGAACCTCTCGCTCCGGGGCCATTTTCAATGCTGGTACCACCATTTTCGACGCCAATCCGATGCCACTCATCTACAACTTCAGGAGAAGACGCAAGAAAACCCACCGTCATGCCGTTGCCGTGAGTCGCAGGCTGACCATCAATCGGCTTTGTTAAACCCAACACACCCGTTTGACTAACGTAAACACAGCGCCCTTTGGGATCAACAGAGCCTTCGCTATAACCAAGCACCTTCATGATTGGGTCATAAAAAGCCTTCGCGCGTTCAATATCTTCGGTACCGAGAAAAACATGGCTGAACATAACTAACCTCTTCTTTTATTGAAAGAACCACCTAAACTAGACCTATAATTCGTGTTTGTCTAGGCACGCTATTCGGTCACAACTGTTGCTTAACCCATTGAGCAAACACCTGAAACTTAGTTCGTTGCTCCATGCCTTTCGGACACACTAAATCATACCCTTTGCCCGACTCAATGCTCATAAGAGGCGCGACTAATAAGCCTTGTTCAATCTGCGGTGTCATGAACTCTAACCGCCCTAGTGCCAGCCCCATCGATAATATCGCCGCATCCATCGCCAAGCGGTTATCGCTGTAATAGTCACACTGAAGTGCGCAGTTTGTATCACTTTGAGCTTCATACAACCAACGCTGCCACGCAGTAATATCGCCACTGTGAATGAAACGAACATCGTCTAAGTGTTGAATGCCTTGGTCTAGTTTGAAGCGTTTCGCGTATTCAGGGCTACACACAGGAGTTCTTACTCCACTGAATAATCGCTCACTGTAATAGTTTGGGTAATGGCCTTCGCTATAGAAAATTGCCACGTCATAAGGTTCAAACTGGAAGTCTGCCTGGCTCTGTTTGGTTTGCAGTTTGATGCTTAGATTCGGATACAAGCGTCTGAATTCCGGCAAACGCGGCATTAACCACGAGGAAGCGAAATAAGGCGATGTCGCGATATATAACTCCCCGCTTAGCTCACCCGTTTGAATATCCATGAGTTCGGAAAAGATAGACTCAAACGAGACGTTCAACATGGATAATACACGCTGACCTTCTGGCGTCAGTTCGAGCTTTCTTGTCTTGCGCACAAACAGGTTGAACTTCAATTGTTGTTCGAGTTTTTTAATGCGATGGCTGACCCCTCCCTGCGTTAAGAAGAGCTCATCGGCGGCAAGCGTAAAGCTTAAATGTTTAGCCGCAACACTAAAGGTGTGCAGCAGTGACAGCGTTTGCTGGCGATTTTCGAACAGCCCCATGCATTAACCTCACTAATTCATAAGTCGTCGTAACTGGTTTGTCGGTGTATGTAACCATCATATAAATTAAACCAAGTAATCTACAACATTAAATGGTGAACAGCATGCAACAGAATCAAAAACTCAAAGTAACTGTGATTGGTGGTGGCTCAAGTTACACCCCTGAGCTCGTTGAAGGACTGCTCAAGCGCCATCACGAATTACCTATCTCTGATCTGTGGTTGGTCGATATCGAACAAGGCATGGAAAAAGCAGAGATAATCGCGGCGCTCACCAAGCGAATGATTAACAAAGCAGGCTATGAGATTAATGTTCACCTCACCACGGATCGAAAATCAGCGCTGAAAGACGCGGATTTTGTTTGCTCACAATTTCGCGCCGGAAGAATGGAAGCCAGATTACGTGACGAGAGGATTGCTCTGAAGTATCGCATGATCGGCCAAGAGACCAATGGCTTGGGTGGCTTCTCTAATGCTTGCCGAACCATTCCGATTGCACTCGAGATAGCGAAAGAGATGGAAATATTGTGTCCAAATGCGTGGTTACTCAACTTCACCAACCCATCAGGCATGGTAACGGAAGCACTGATTAAGCACTCAACCATTAAAACCGTTGGTCTATGTAACGTTCCCGTCAACATGGAGCTAGGCGCGGCGAAAATGCTCGGCGCAGAACGTAAAGATGTCACGATGCAGATCGCTGGCTTAAACCATCTAGTGTGGGCTCGTAAGGTGCTTCATAAAGGTGAAGACAAGTTGGGAGAACTCATCGAACAACTCCTTGGTGGTAACGATCAAATGATGCCAAAGAACATCCCTCCTTTTGAGTGGGACGCTGAATTGATTCGTTCTCTGAACATCGTTCCTTGTGCTTACCTACGTTACTACTACCAATCCAGAGATATCTTAGACAAAGAGTTTGCTGCGTCTGAAAACAGCACCAATCGCGCAGACTTAGTTGCCAAGGTTGAACAACAGTTGTTAGAGATCTACAAAGATCCCATGCTCGATACCAAGCCTAAATTGTTAGAAGAACGTGGTGGCGCTTATTACTCTGAAGCGGCCTGTGAGCTGATGAGCAGTATTCACAATAACAAACGTTCTATCATGCACGTCAACACTCGCAACAATGGTGCGATTCAAGGATTACCCGATGACTGTGCGGTAGAAGTAAGTTCGGTAATCACCAGCAGTGCAATCCTGCCACTGAACGTTGAACCTTTTGATAGCGACACGCTGCGCTTGATTCAGCAGATGAAAGAGTTCGAAACCTTGACCGTTAAAGCGGCGATGACGGGTGACATCGCAACAGCAAAACGTGCTCTGATCTTAAACCCTATCGTCGATAGTGGTTCGCACATCGACGAGGCTTTGCAAGAAACCATTCGCGAGAACTTAGACTTCATGCCTGCGTTTGCTCATCGACTCACTTAATGTGGCATTTTGTTAGCAGCTAATAAGCTCGGTGATAACAACTAATAAGCTCGGTGATAACAAGCTAATGAGCTCAGTGACAGCAGAGTTCATTCAAGATATTGAATCCAAATTTTTTAATAAGAGGTCATGATGAAATTGATACTCAACGCCGATGATTTCGGCCTCACTGAAAGCGTGAACCATGGCATCGTCGACTGCTTTAAGGCGGGGTTGGTTAAGTCGACCACCATCATGATGAATCAACCGGGTACACAGCACGCGATTGAGCTCTATCATCAAGGTTTAGTCCCTGAAGTTGGCTTGCACTTTACGGTCACCGCAGGCAAACCACTGACTTCACAAGAGTTAGTTCCGAGCTTAGTCGACGAACACGGCCACTTCTTTAGCAACGTCACCCTGTTCGATAAATCAGACGTGAATGAAGATGAGGTGATGCTCGAACTCAACGCGCAATATCAAGCCGCTGTCGATGCCGGTTTAAAGATTAACCATATCGACAGCCATCACTTTGGTGGTGTATTTAAATCTCTAAAAGCAGCGTTTACCCGCACAGTGAATCGCATTGGTCTTCCAGTTAGACGAATCGATAACATCCTAAGTGGCCAAGATGCACTGAGAGTGCCAACGCCAGACGCTTTCGATATGCGTTTCTTTGACGAAGGCGTATCGCTTAATGGCCTGCAAGATTTATTGCTGAGCTACCAAGCTATGATGCCTGACGGTGTGCTTGAGTTAATGTGCCACCCTTCATCAGTGGCAAGTGAACAGCTTAAGTCCCTATCAAGCTATAGTGATAAACGCGTCGAAGAGCATCAACTTCTCACTAGCCCAGAGCTAAAACAGTGGTTAGCTGAGCATCAGATTGAGTGCATTGGATTCGAAGATCTCAAATAGGGAACCTTAAGTCAGGGCTACTCAACGATCCGTTGTGCGCCCTGCCCTTGATCATGCAGAATATCTTCAGGGTTCAACAAGTGGCATTTCTGCATACTCAAACACCCGCAACCGATACAGCCGGTTAAGTTCTCTTGTAGCGATTTAATCTGCGCCATTTTACTGTCGAGTTGCCCCTGCCACTTCTTAGCAACGCGCTCCCAATCTCGCTTAGTCGCGGTATGGTTCATCGGCAGTGTCGATAACTCTTCGGTTATCTCTTCCAGCGTGAAGCCTATCGACTGCGCGACTTGTATCAATGCTATTCGTCTCAACATCGCCGACTGATACCGGCGCTGATTTCCGTTAGTGCGAATCGAAGCAATCAACCCCTTGGTTTCGTAAAAACGTAAGGCCGAAGGAGCCACGCCACTGCGCTCTGCCAACTGGCCTATGCTGAGGTATACGATGTTTCTCATTGTTACACTATCCTTGAGATCATAAATATTTAAAGCTTACTTTAACTTTAGAATAGCGACCTATTGTTACCTTAACCAGTTAATGTCCTTAAACTTTGACAACGGGCGCAATGAAAAGAAACCACGCAAATGGCTGCTTTGTTTTATTGTGGTGTTCTCGCTCTCTAAATCTGACTCATGATCGATTTCAAGTTCTCGACCATCTCGGCATTGATGATCTCACCCGTTTCTACATTAAAGTTGTCGTAGAAACTTGGCACCGACATCGACCCCTTCACATCAGCATCAAAGTAAGGTGCAGAATGTACCGCAGACGACAACACAGAGCTTGCGCCACCTGGGCCTGGTGATGTGGAGAGCATAACAACAGGTTTGCCTTGATACACTTTCATGTCGATTCGTGATGTCCAATCAAACACATTCTTAAAGGCTGCGGTGTATGAACCGTTGTACTCTGCAAAAGAGATGACCACAGCATCTGCTTCGCCAATCTTGCTAAAAAAGCGCTGCGCATGTTGATGGACACCGGACTCTTTTTCTCTGTCTTCACTGTAAATGGGCATCTCGAAATCATTAAGATCGAGCACCTCTACTTGCGCGCCCTCAACTAAGCTTGCGGTGTACGCTGCCAATTGTTGGTTAATCGATGCTTTACTGTTGGTCGCGCCAATCGCTAATACTTTCATTGTTGATCCTTGTTCATTTTTCTCACCTTTTTGCACTCATGACTTCAATTACGGAGCTCAAAGTTCATAACTGAAGATTCGTAACGTCTGTTTGATAACATCAAAACCTGCACTAGGCGACAAGGTGATAGATTGTGTTTTTAGATTGGGGACGATGATAGAACTTCAAGTTAACTTGAGGTAAAGCGATATTTTCAAAAAATAGGAAATAATTTAAAAACACTTATAAAGCAGTTAATTACGAAAGGTTAAACATAGGTTGGCATTACACAGACAAAAATAAGCACACCCAAAATACAGTGAGTGTGCTTGATCGAAATACTATTTACTTAAGTTGATTTAATGGACTGACACCAGAGTAAGCGACTCCGGATAGCTCGGCCATTTCGCGATTCCATGTTGCCAAATCGTGAGGATTAAATTGATTCAAATGATCATGACCACACGCTCTCGCCATCACTTGCATCAATTCAGTCGAAGCTTCGAAGAAGTTCTTCAATTGATTCGAGGCCTTTTCGACATTTAAGCGTTGGCGTAAATCGGCTTTTTGAGTCGCGATGCCCGCCGGGCAATTATTGGTGTTGCACATTCGGGCAGCAACACAACCTATCGACTGCATGGCACTGTTCGAGATAGCGACACCATCTGCACCAAGCGCCATCGCTTTTACGAAGTCCATCGGAACACGAAGCCCACCAGTAATGATTAAGGTGACTCTGTCACTGACGCCTTGCTTGTCTAGATAAGCTCTGGCACGAGCAAGCGCAGGAATAGTGGGCACGCTAATATGGTCACGGAACATTTCTGGCGCCGCCCCAGTACCACCGCCTCGACCATCCAAGATGATGTAATCGGCACTGGCATCAAGTGCGAACTGAATATCCTCTTCAATATGATTGGCACTCAACTTGAAGCCAATTGGGATCCCGCCCGTCACTTCTCGAACTCGGTCGGCGAAATTTTTGAAATCCTCGACGGTTTTTAGATCAACAAAGGTGGGTGGAGAAATCGCGGCGGTACCCGCTTCAATGCCACGCACCTCTGCTATCTTACCGATATTCTTCGCCCCCGGTAGGTGCCCTCCTGTTCCGGTTTTAGCACCCTGCCCACCTTTAAAATGGAAGGCTTGGACATTTTTGAGCTTAGATTCATCGTAGCCAAATTGTGCGCTGGCTAATTCATAAAAGTAACGTGAGTTTGCCGCTTGCTCTTCGGGCAACATGCCGCCCTCACCCGAGCAGATCCCCGTTCCCGCAAGCTCCGCGCCTGTCGCTAAAGAAATTTTCGCTTCTTCAGATAACGAACCAAAACTCATATCAGACACAAATAAAGAGATGTTCAATTTAAGCGGCTTTTTCGCTTTTGGCCCAATAATAAGCTCAGTACCGACGGGCACATGTTCCAATAACGGTTTGGTCGCCATTTGTGCAACCATCACTTGAATATCATCCCAGTGAGGCAGTAGATATCTTGGAACACCCATTGAGGTCATCGGCCCATGGTGACCCACTTTGGATAAGCCATCTCGTGCTAATTGATGAATGAACTCAACCGTGGGCTCCTCTTTGGTTGCAGAAGCCGCAGGTGAGAGATCGGGCGTTGCCGCTTGGATATGAACATCAGGGCCTTCTTGGCCCACTTGCTCAGCCGTAAACTGTTTATGGGTGCCATCACAGAAAGGGAGATTGTTCGAATACTTACAGCGGCACAGGTAAGCGTCGCCGGTTTCCTCGGCCACGAAACTCTTCGGTTTGAAGCCCGTTCCTGCATGAGAACCATCACAAAACGGTTGGTTTTTCGATTTCCCACAGGTACAGAAGTAATACTCCTCCCCTTCTGTTAGCTCCACTTTGACTGGCTTGGTATCCGCTATCACTGGATTCTTCATAGTTCGCTCACCTTTTCTTTCTTATGATTTGATGACTGAAGCGATGACTTGCTCACAAGAGTAAAGTAAAGGTGAGATACGCGGCTAATTCAATAATTAGCCAGAGAAAACAAGCTTAATAGACAGCCTAAAAACAGAAATCTTGCTGATTCAACACAAACAAAAATGGCCACCAAATCGGCAGCCATTGTGTTTTAAATCTAAGTCTCAGCTAAATGTGAATGGTTAATCGAATAACTCGATGACCAGCTTGTTGTCTTTAATCACAAGATTAGGTTCCGATGACTTAATCAATGACTCTTGAACCTTATTGCTGTCCAATTTGTAAACTGGCGACTGAGACAACGCAAAACCAATCATAGAAACGGCAGGCTTAAGTAGTTTGGCGACCTCAGGCGAAAGCTGTTTGTCTTTTTCTTCAAAGCGCTCTAAACGCAGTGATTTCAAATAAATCTCACCACTCTCTTTGTCGTATTCAGGAATCGCACTGAACTCGATATCAAGATCCAACCTCATGTTCGGCACGTTAAACACCTGAACTTGTGCATTGGTATTAGCCAGAACAGAAACGCGCTCGGCATCAGCTCGGCCAATTTGCACCGCTAAGTCATCGACAGCGACTTGCGCATACATAACGTTTTGTACACCCACTTCTTGCTCTAACATCACCGAATCTTGAAGGTAGTTCGTCATTTCTTGTTCAGTCACGCTATAGCTCACACAACCACCTAGCACCAGCGCAGACGCTGCCAAAATGAACTTTTTTGCTACGTTAATTATCATCAATATCAGCTCTTTATCGTTAGTGATTAGCGCGGAGTTTACTGTGTGATCATCAATAAACAAAACAGTAAAAACACGATATTCGTGAATACCTTTAATTAATAAGCATAAATATCAGTAAGTAAAGCACCAGATTGGCTTTCCCGCTTGAGATAATGACACTTGTCAGCCAAACGCCATCAGATTTGTGTGCTCGAATTAATTGAATTTTGCTTCTAAGCTTATGGGATATTTAGGGGGCTTACTGAAGGTTTCATCATGGATATCGAAACATGAAGAGTGAGCACAATGCCATCAAAAAGAGTATCACCTGAGCCAATAACTCGTTCTGTGATTTTGTTATGCAACACCGCATGCCTGCACCATAGTCAGTGGGTTGGAGAACTGCGTCTCCATAACTGGGAAGCTCAAGTTGCAGAAACAACCGAACAGGCCATTCACTTACTCGATACACGCAGCGAAAGCTACGCACCAATTGTGGTTTCTTGTCTAACATCATCCTCAATCGACAAACAATGTGAGCAAATATCAGCGTTAAAGGTTCACTCTCCAAATTTAAAAGCAATCGCTATCTGCAACCAACCACCAAGCCGCAACTTATCGCTCATTAAGCAAACCTTTTGGGATTATTACCACCTCCCTATTGATACAGAATGGCTTTGTCGAAATTTAGGGCATGCGTATGGCATGGTAGACATCAAGCAAACTAGACCTAAGCCTGTCTCGTGCCATGAATGTCAATTGGTGGGGCAATCCAGAACCATCCAGCAACTTAAAAAGAAGATAGCCAAGATCGCTAACAACGATTTTCCAGTGCTGATTCAAGGGGAAACCGGAACAGGAAAAAGCCTATGTGCGCGTTTAATACATGAGGCCTCAGCCCGCAGTCAAAAACCTTTCATCGCTGTAAATTGTGGCGCAATTCCACAATCCCTGATTCACTCAGAGTTATTTGGCTTTGAAAAAGGCTCGTTCACGGGTGCAAACAAACGCTACGTCGGACACGTGGAAAGAGCGAATGGTGGCACACTATTTTTGGATGAGATCGGCGACCTTGAACTTTCGCTGCAAACTTACCTGCTCCACTTTCTTGAAAATAGTTCGATAGAACGACTCGGTAGTAATAACCAATTGCCAGTAGATTGCCGTGTAATTTTCGCCACCAACGTCAATATCGAACAAGCCGTTGCTGCGGGTAAATTTCGAAAGGATCTCTTTCATCGCATCAATGTACTTCCATTAGACCTAGTACCACTCAATGATCACAAAGAAGACATTGAAGATTTGGTTCGATTTGAACTGAAGCACAATTACGCATCCAAAACCAAACTGCCTAGTGACACCCTTGAGCAAATGAAACAGTACCATTGGCCGGGCAATGTTAGAGAGTTATTCAACTGCATAAAAAGGGCGATTGTTCTTTCTAATTCAAGCGCCCTCTCTACTCGTCATATGGGAATTCAATTAAAAGACGCGTCGCCCGATACTGAGAGTGACGCACGACTTTCTTCAAAAAATGTTCGTCGAGTGATTCAGCAACACCACTACAATATTTCCCAATCTGCTAAAGCATTGTCTATTTCCCGAACAACCTTATACAAGCTGATTAAAAAACATCAGATAGTAATTTAAGTCGCCTAGCTAGCTAACTAAATAACTAAATAACTAAATAACTAAATAACTAAATAACTAAATAACTAATAAAGCAGCCTAACGAACTAGGCTGCTTTGGAGTTTAGTTGTACTCAATTAATGAAAGTACTTATGGCTCAGGAACAGTAAACGGACAAACATCACAGGTTGCAATGTTCGATGTTTCCATAAATGCTTGTTGCAAGAACAGCGAGTCAAACGTTGCTGTCACTTGATTAGATAGCATTCCTGCAGTTCCGGTTGGTAACACATTTGGCGCATAAGTTTTACTTACTTGTGTACACACTTGGCCAATCGCATCACCAAAGTTCGGTATCCACTCTCCTTCACCCGTTTTACAAGCAAACAACTCAGGGTCGGCACTTAATGCACTACACATATTGCCAGCACCACATGTGGTCACATCCTCAAGATCATCACAAGGTAAAGCAAAGTCGAGGTAATAACTGCTGTTGACTACTTCAGTAGGTAAATCAGAACGGCTCAAAGAGTCATCCTTAGAATCCACCAGCGATTCAATGGCTAATGGGATATCACCGGTATTACATATTTCAACATCATAGGTTTTCTTAAGCACAACTTGACCGCCATCAACCTCTAAGAAGCTATTACACACCTTAGAAATTTCAACCATCGGGCTCAAGTCTATTGGTGGACAATTGTAGGCCACTGGCGCTTGAGCATTCACGATAAGCCCATCAAGATCCACCGCACCATCTATCACGCCGACGGCACCGTTATTTACAGACAGATAATTCCCCATGATTGCGAATGACTCACCGACACTCCACACTTCATCGCCGTTACCAACCACTGGAAGTGCACCTAAGATTGGTGACTCAGATAAAAAGGCCACTTCGTAGTCACCATTGGTGCCTAACGAACCAGGGCCAGTGTTGGTGACCGTCACGGTGTAATCTATGTTGAACATACCATCAACCGTAAAGCTGGTTGTGTTACAAGTCGCCGCTATATTGATGCTGCATAAACTGAATGAACCGACAACGAAGTCAGCCAAAGATGCATCAATCGAACGAGAAGCTCGTGACTCCACTAAGAAGCTACTGAAACAAGGAATATCCTCAATACCAAACTCATCATTCAACAGAGCTGACAAGTTTAATCGACCTTCCACAAAGCTTTCTGTCGGAATAGAGGTTGTTTCACCCGTTTTCGCGAGATACTCCCAACCTTGTACATTGGGTAGATCAATTGCCCCGATAGAATCATCATTTGAAATCGCACAGATCTTCTCGACACCGACAGCACCACTGCCACATCTTGCACCAACGAAGTCATTCGATTTAGGGTCACCGTCCGTTTGGAAAATTCTCGTCATGTTGTCGGTGACATCAACATTATTTAAATCCCACTGCAACACTTCTATATACGGATTACCGCCACTCGCTTGTGGGAATGAAATCAGCACAAGGATGTCTCCATTGACATGTTGCCCAACAAAGTCGCCCTTAGTTTTCCCATCCGGCAACCCTACTTGGTCTTGTAAGAACCAGAAGCCAATGTACATATCACCATTGTTCGCATATCGGTCTGCACCAAAGTAAATCAGCAAGTCACCTTCGCTTTCAAAGGCAGCGGCATACGCATTGGTAAAGTCATCTTTTGGTTGTGGTGACGCGGTACGGAACGCCCAATCTGTAATGTCGGAATCATCTTTTGATCCACCCTTCCAAAAGATTTGGTCGATACCGTTACGGTCTTTTTCGAAAAATTCTGCAATCCCAACCATGCTGTTAGGATCATTTACGTCATCCCAATCAATACCACTATTATCACTGGTCGCGTTACCATCGAGTTCCATCACATCAACAGTAGCCCACACCAACTGGGGGCTACTAAACAACAAAAGCACACTAAGTAAATAATTTATAACCTTCATGTTCTCTCTCCATTTATCCATACTTATGCTTTTAGGGTTTTCTGCCATGCCCAAATTGGAGAAAATCCATTAGCAATTCGTAGGTTCGATAGAGCATATTCCAAGCCAAGTTCAACTTGTTGAATTGATTGATGTTTATATATTGAAGGCAAACCTTTATTGGACGCTTTGTTATCCTTTGTCCATAAACCAGAGATTTGACCAAACAATCAAGGACTTGAAAAGATGAACAAAGTGTTTACGTCAGACATTTTTTTAGCTTTGATACGAGGAGAGTGATCTTTAAAAGGTACAATCACGTAGCCATTGCTAGATTATTGAATAACAAGCGATTGAATTGACGGGTGCCGACTTAACGGGTAACTGAAGGTTCACTCGTGAAATGATAGGCGAACAGACGATGACACAACTTACGATATTTTACGATGGGACATGTCCATTGTGCGCAAAGGAGATGGCGGCACTTGCAAAGCATGATGTCGAGAATAAGATTCAAACCATCGATATCTACAGTGAAGCCTTTTCAGACTACCCTCAGATTGATGCCAACGCAGCCAACACCGTTTTGCATGCACTGGATGAGAATGGAAAACTGCTGCTAGGTTTAGACGTGACCTACCAAGCATGGCGCTTAGTAGGAAAAGGTTGGCTTTACGCCCCTTTACGTTGGGCGATATTCAAGCCAGTGGCCGACTGGTGTTATCTTCGGTTTGCCAAGAACCGATACAAAGTCTCTTTCTGGCTAACTGGAAAGTCACGCTGCGATGGTAACAGCTGCACAAAATAGTACTTGGTTAAGACATACCACTTGCGACTTTGTAATACACCACACCAAACAGCGCAGCAAAAACTAAAACGGTAACCGCAACTTTTAACCAAATAAACTTCATGTTCTGTCCTTTAAATTTTGTTTACTGTTTCGCGAGACAAGTTACCACAACAAAACATTCGGTTGGGTAATGATTTATAGAACTTTGTAGTGAGTCTTGATAACTAAGTGAGAACCTTTATGTCGGCAAAAGAAAGAAATCTACCTACCCATCGTATTTCAAGATTCAGTAAGTTCGCGTCTCTCGCCACTCGAGTAGCCGGAAGTGTCATCACTGAAGGTACGAGACAGCTCGCGCAGGGAAACAGACCCAAAGCAAAAGACTTGGTATTAACGCCACAAAACATTGCTCGGCTCACCGATCAACTCGCACACCTGCGCGGTGCAGCAATGAAACTGGGGCAGATGCTATCAATGGATGCAGGCGATGTCTTAGAACCTGAATTAGCCGATATTCTTTCTCGCCTGCGCTCAGACGCAGATCCTCTGCCAACAAAGCAGCTCAACCAAGTGTTAGAAAGCTCACTCGGCATCAACTGGAAAGCAGAATTTCTTTCCTTCAACTTTAAACCTATTGCCAGCGCATCTATAGGCCAGGTTCACCAAGCCTATAGCGATGCGGGAGACAAACTTGCCATAAAAGTCCAATACCCAGGCATTCGAAAAAGCATCGACAGTGATGTAGACAACGTAGGTACATTGCTGAACATCGTTGGTTTGATTCCCAAGTCTGTCGATTACAAAGGCTTATTAGAAGAGGCAAAAAAACAACTCCACGACGAAGCGGATTATGCTCGCGAGGCTGACTATGCGACTCGTTATCACAATGTATTAAAAGAACACGCTCACTTCGTTGTACCTAAAATTCACCCCCAAATGTCTTCAGAATCAGTGCTCGCAATGGACTTCATTGAAGGCGTCTCGATAGAGCAAATAGAAGGTTACGATCAAAGCACCCGTGATTTTGTGATGCACAGCTTGCTCGAGCTTCTGTTCAGGGAATTGTTCGATTTTAAGATGGTGCAGACCGACCCCAACTTCGCCAACTACCTTTACGTTGAAAACACGCGACAGATTGGGCTTTTAGACTTTGGAGCAACCCGAGAATACAGCGGCCGCTTCAGTGATGGCTATCGTTTGGCTTTTACCTCTGTGATTACTCACGATGAACAAGGACTCAACAAGGCGTTAGAGCAGATTGGATTTTTTAGCGAGACCATCCTCCCAGACCAGCGCCAAGCGATTCTCAACTTAGTGAAAATGGCCTGTGAACCCATGCTTGTCGATGAAGATTACGACTTCAAAGCCAGTGGTTTAGCCCAAAGGCTTCGTGAAGCGGGAACCATACTCAGCATGGAGCAAGAGTATTGGCACACGCCACCAGCAGACGCTCTATTCCTCCACCGAAAGATTGGAGGCATGTACCTGCTGGCATCTCGCCTTGGAGCCAAGGTGAATATCAGGCGCTTGGTGGCGCCCTATTTGCTAAGCGACAGCTGATACTTAACTGATAGCTGATACTGAAGCAATTCTAGTCTTTAAAGTGATCATTTTAAGTCGTTGAACAGTAATAACAGTTACGCCAACTAAAATAAGTCAGACTTATGAAACATTCACTGCTGTGCTCCACCGCCCTGATCGCGAGCCTAACAAGTTCATTCGCATTTTCAGCTAACTGCCCTGAGATACTCAACGGTAAACAAAGGTTGTTAAATTCAAACGAAGAGATTGAGCTGTGTGAAGAGTTTCAAGGTAAAACTTTATTGATCGTGAACACGGCAAGTCAGTGCGGTTTCACCCCACAGTTCGAGCAACTTGAGCAGCTTCACCAAACGTATAAAGACGAAGGACTCACGGTTGTTGGTTTCCCAAGCAATGATTTTCGCCAAGACAGAGGAAGCGAGGAGCAATCCGCTAAAATCTGCTACCTAGATTATGGCGTCACCTTTCCGATGATGGCGCGCGCTTCACTCTCTGGGCCAAACGCAAATCCAGTCTTTGCCGAAATCCAACAACAAGCTGGTATCAAACCGAAATGGAATTTCTACAAGTTCTTGGTCAGCAAAGAAGGCAAAGTGATAGCAACCTTCCCGAGTTCTACATCGCCAACCAGTAGTACCCTCAAAAATGCTATTGAGCAACAGTTATGAGGTCGGGTTACATGGAAACAACTCAAACACGCAACACCATGGCCAAGCTTGGTTATATGGGTTTAATACCGTTTTTGTTCGGTCTACTGTTATCACTCACCGACAGTCAATTCTTCAGCTTGAGCGGCGAAACACTCTTCATCACTTACAGCGTGGTTATCTTGAGCTTTTTGTCGGGCATTTTGTGGGGCAATGCGATAGAGAACTTCGAAAGCCAATCCAGCAATAAGGCTCTGATTCTAAGCAATGTTATTGTGTTGGCAGCGTGGCTAGCGGTGCTACTCGGTGAACAGAAAGAGTTCCTCACCACTCTGATTCTGATCTTAGGCTACATTGCGGCTTGGCGAGCGGAAAGGTCAGTGAGAGAAGAGAACCAAAGTGAAGGCCCCGACGGCTATTTTGATATGCGAACACGATTAACCTCTAGCGTGGTGTTGATGCACGGTATCGTAATGCTGCCCTAAGCGCGTGATGCCTGCATCTAAATAGACACAATGAAACGGGAACTAGACGATGAGCTGCATGACCAAACGAGGCTCATAGTCACCGAAATAATTACTCTCTTCTTTGATGGTCACGAAGCCCATCGACAAATACAGCTCACAAGCCGAGCTGTTATTTGGATCAACAGTAAGCAACAGCTTGGAATCTTGTGGCAAGGTTTCTATTGCCTGCTGCATCAATGAACGGCCAATCCCCATGCCTCGGTAAGCAGTATCAACAGCCAGTGACAAAACCCAATACTCTTGTCGTTTGTCGGTTGGCGTCATTAACACATAGCCCATAACCTGCGAATCCTGTTTCGCCACCAGCAAGCCCTTCCCCCAGCAATCAAATGCCTGACGAAAGAAAAACAGCGGATAGGCGTGATCGCCAAACAAAACATGTTCAAGCTGGTAGATATCAGCCAGTTCTTGTTTTTCCGCACAGACAATATTCATAGATAGACCTTTATAGATTAACTACAACCGCCCTTCAGCTACAGCTGACCTTCAACTGAAGCCAGCCAAGTTGGCAATTGATCTCTAAACCAATTGATGTACTTGGAAGCTTGTGGGTTGTTACGACCGACTAATATATTCGTGACTTCTATTACGATCCAGCTTTTAGCGATGATCAATTGCTTTATTAATTCTTCACGCGGAATCAAGGTGTTATGGCAAAGATACTGTTCAACAATCAGCTCATAATCTTTCAGAGTACCCATTTGAGAAACGAGTGGCGCCAAGTCTATCGCGGGGCTACCAAAGCCAAACCTCTCCCAATCAAATAACACGAGCTGACCGTTATCTCTTCTTCCCCAATTTCCTTCATTGGAGTCACCCGAAATTAATGTGTCATGATTAAAAAGAACATCACTCTGCGATTGAATGTACTTAAGACTGTCTTGCGTAACTTGAGGCAACTGTAGGGAAGATAAAGCCGATGTGGTGTCATCTAAACTCCATTGATGGCGCTTAACTTCGAATGTTGGTCGATATTGAGAACGATGAATACTCGCGAGCTGCTGAAATACGTCACTTGTCGTTTGTAGCTCAGTAAGACAAACCGAATTAGGAATGTATTCGAGAAAAAGCTCACAACCATCGACCGCAAGAAGTTGAGGCGTATTCACTCCATCAAGATGCTGCGCTGCGTGTTGGTAAAAAGCGACTTCAACCTCGCCAGCCCCTTGTTTATGAATACAAGGAAAGCCATTACGCTGAGTTAATGAAACCTGCGCAGCGCCCATTTGTGAAAGGTCTTGATTACTCATAGCATCCTTCTATCTATGTAAACAGCAAAATCAAATCTATTGACGGCTCACTAACAAATTCGCACCAGACAAGGCAAGAAACACAGAACATGCTTTATTGAAGCGCTTGGCCATTTGAGGTTTTGAAAACCAATTTCGTAGATATAAACCAAAGGCGGCATAGATAGAAATCGCGAGCATTTCTAATACTAAGAATGTGCTTCCCAACACAAAGAATTGAGTATTTACGTTCGCTGAAACATCGACAAATTGAGGGAGGAATGCAGTAAAAATGAGTATCGCTTTTGGATTGCCCGCCGCGAGCGCGAACTCTTGTTTAACCAGACCAAACCAATTCTTATTTCGTTCGATATCCGCGACCGGGCTGGCTTGTGAGCGCCATAGGTTGAACGCGATCCACAACAGATACATCGCGCCAAATAGCTTAATAAGGAAAAACAAAGTTTCAGAGGTATAAAGCACGACAGCCAAGCCGGATGCAGCCAAAGCAATCATGCCAGAAAAAGCGAGGATTCGTCCTAGGCCTGCGACAAAGGCGGCCTGAAACCCATAACAACGGGCGTTGTTCATTGATAACAAATTGTTTGGGCCCGGTGTCATGTTGAGCGCAAAACAAGCGGGGATGAACAGCAGTAACTTCCAGATTTCCATTGGTGCTTCCTAATTGCCAGATGCCGCGGTGATTGAATCGTTGAACGAGACTTTACCTTTTATAACAGCATTTAATATCTTTGGTAGCAACATTTGAAAGCAGTAACCATTCTCTGACGCACCGTGCTAATTAGTTCTCAAAAAATTTCTCATATTCTGGCGTAGACAAATTTTCCGCGACGCCAATTTCACCGACAATATAGATAGCACTCGCAAGGGTTTCGATGGTTTGATTAAGCTCTCTATCGGGCACTTCACCAACAACAGGAACCGACGGGCGTGCAGACGTTGATTTGCAGACCACGCTTTCACAAACGATATTGTGTTGTTCCTGCTGAGAAACTTCAGGCGGCTTGAAATCTGGTGAATTGAAGTCGGGAGCAGTAATACCCTCGCTTGAAAAATTAGAGGAGCTGTATGAGACAGCTGAAAACAGAGAAAGGAGCAGCATCCACTTATTCATATATCTTTCCATCGTTAGCATTCGTTATATTTATAAATACTATCTAATTAAAATAATTATGAACAGTGTTTTATTATTAATAATTCATATATTTCTAGACGCTTATCAGGATTTCCCGCGATCTAGATGAAGTGAGTTCAACTTACATGTGATTGCTTACCTAGCGTAAACTTATCAAGCAGCGCTTGCGGAACAGGAATAACAGAGTATCGAACAAAGACGACTAACGTCACTATTGCCACAAAACTGCCTAAAACAAAGTCATGAACATCAATCAACACCCAACCAAGAAGCCTGTCACTGGTAATCGCAAGTATGGCGATACTCAACGCTGCCATCCATTTACGGTGATCATAAGGTAAATATTCCATTTTTTGGCTCACGATATAGAGCAGTGACAACCTCACGGCATAAGTACCACAAAGCACCACCACCACGGCCCACACGCCATAAATCGGTGTCACAACAAGATAGCCAATGGTTGCTAAGATCGCACAACCACCCTGTATCCACATTTGCGACTGACTTGAGTCACCGCTAAAACAACCAAGGTTAAGGTAATCCCCTGCATTCTTAATCACGCCGATGGCCAAGAGTGCCACGACGATGGTACCCGCATATTGATAACTGCTGGGCAAAATCAAAGTAATAAAACCGGGTACAGTGAGGATCATCAAACAACCCAACACAATGGCCAGATTAACGCCGACTAGCGCTCTGTCCGCACACTCTTTCTTACCATCAGGTTGTTGCAGCATGGCCACCCGATTTGGAAACCACCACAGAGCATAAGGCTGCAGTAGCAAGCCAAGCAGCAATGCAAACTTGCCACTGACCGCATAGATTGCAAGTTCTTCAACACCAACAAAGCTTGCCATCACCCAACGGTCTAGCCCTGTGATCATATACATCGAAGCTCCACCGACTAACGTGGGCAATCCAAACTTTAGGATCTTAGCAGAGTATTTGAGGCTGCCAAATGAGCCCATCTCCTGCCATTGATAACGCAGTAAACACAGCATCAACAACACACTCGAAACAGCGGCAGATATTAGTACACCATCAATGCCATAACCTGCTTCAAGCAATGCAAACGTCATAGCAGCTTGCACACTCGCCTTCATTACATTGAGCATACAAAAGCGCTTAGCCATCGCATTCATTCGCATCAATGTTAGCGGGATAGAAATCGCACCATCTAACATGGTCGGTATTAGCAAAAGTAGGATTTGATAAGGTTGAAACTCGACGGGCAACATCAGTAACAACAACGGCATACTAAGAGCAATTAAAGCCCCACCTAGCACACAGACCAAGACACTCAACGTGAAACAGTTCGAGACAAGCTTTCTCTTTTCTTCACCCTCAGCGACGCCCACATACCGGTACATTGCCTCAACAATCCCAAAGCTAAATAGGATCGTCCCGATGTCAGCCAATAAGACAATGGCTTCTAAAGAACCGTATTCAACCAACGTCATCTTATGGGTGATATAGGGGATCATCACGAGCGAGATCCCTTTCATCATCACGATGCCAATGGCGTAATAGGCAGACTGTTTTAGTGACCCCATAGCAGACACCTATTCCTTACAATGCAGGCATTAGGAAACTCTTACAGTCCCCAAGAAGATGTCGTAAGGTTCTTTTTTGAGGAGCCAACGCTAACGAGCGGATGCTATAAGACATGGCCCGTCGGTTCTGTTGTAAGCCTCTGTAATAGTCGGCGTAACCTTCTAGTATTCTTGCCTTTGCAATTTTGATACTGGACGTCCGTAAGTTCCATCTCAGACTGTCATCTTGGTAACGTTGAAGAATGGTTTCGATAGACTGCAAATTTCTCAATTTAAGACTTTCAGTTTGGGTAACGGAACTGGCTCTCATCAAGTAGCCAACCTGCACAGAGTTCAACACACCAATCTGATGGCTTTCACTCATTCGAAGCCACAGTTCCCAATCTTCCCCATACTTGATGTCAGCATTGAAACTGTCTGTTTGAGAAAACACATCCGCTTTTACCATGACCGTCGATGTTCCAATTACATTGTTTTCAATGATGAACTCCAACGGGTTCTCGATATTGATGAACAGCTCGTCTTGGTCTTGAAACTGCGACCAGTAACTAAAGCAGTCGACTATCACTTGGTAATCTTCAGTAAGGTGTTCGTAGTTAGTAAAGCTCATCGCGAGATCTGGGTATCGTTGATGAAATTCGAGTTGGCGTTCGAGTTTTTCAGGAAACCAGAAGTCGTCTGCGTCTAAAAAAGCGATGTATTCTCCGGTCGCTTTTTCAATCCCTAGGTTTCTCGCTTGAGGCGCCCCGACACCCAATGTGGATAAGGTAATAATGCGTTCATCGTCTATCGAAGCGAGATACGTCGACGTTCCATCGTTGCTGTTATCGTCAATGACAATGAGCTCAACATCTTGATGAGTCTGCTTCAGTACGCTGCCAATTGCCTTCGGCAGGTAATCCAAACAATTGTAGGTAGGAATAACAACACTTACTTTAGCCATAATGACGCCCTCAGATTTATACGTTATATGGCTGACGTTGCATGTTCTATGCCGAGAGTGTATTGCTATGAAATCACTTTTAGATCAGTCGCCTACGCAGACACTCTCAAAATGACGAACAGGGTGATCAGACATGAGCGTCAAAACTCCAATTTGATTATCAATTTGAGAAAATGAGCGACTGCTGGGGGGATAACCTTCGGAAAACCATCGAAAGCCCTCCAAAGCTACGATTTTATCTTGGTTCGTATTTTGCTTATTTGACTTTAATAGCATTAGTCAAAGGAGCAAAAAATGAAGAAAGTAGCATTTATAGCACCAACTTATCCTGTACTCAGCGAGACCTTCATCCAAACAGAAGTCGACTCGGTGAAAGCTTGTGGACACGATGTTTGCGTGATGGCATTTGAGATAGAAGAGAGTGAAAAGTCATTTGACTATGACATCATAAAAATTGGTAAGGATGTTCGGGCGGGTAAGATAGCCAGCATCAATTGGTTTGGCTTTCTCCGGGCGGTATCCTTTGTTTCCAAGCAAACCAGTATGCCCAAAAAATCACTGTTCGCTTATGGATTCAAACTGGCACTGCAACTCGCGGAAAATGACGTCGAACACGTTCATGCGCATTTCTGTCAGCACACCACAGCTCACGCCATCGTCGCGGCAAAACTGTTGAACATCACTTGTTCATTCGTGGCTCACGGTCATGATGTTTACGAATTCGCTTATGACATTGAGCAGAAAATTTCTTCGAGTGATTTTGTGGTCGCAGTGTGCAAAGACATGCTCACCGACTTCAATACCATGGCTAAAGGAAACATTAAACTCTTGCACTGTGGGGTAAATACCAAACAATTTCAACTACACCCAAAAACCGAAGCTAAGCAACTTCGTCTCGTTTTTCTTGGCCGATTAGTGGAGCAAAAAGGCATCCACCATCTTATTGATGCATTAGCGCCGATTGCCGAGCCTCTCGATATTCATCTCGATATCATCGGTACTGGCGATTTAGAGCAACAGTTAAAATTGCAGGTCAAAGAGCAAGGGCTCACTCGAAACGTGACATTTCTTGGCGCTAAACCTCACGAGTGGGTCAAAGAAAAACTATCGAATTATGACAGCCTAATCGCGCCCTTCTGTTTTTCAGAAACTGGATGTGTGGATACAGGTCCACTGGTTTTAAAAGAAGCGATGGCCGTGGGCACACCCGTCATTACCACCAACATCATGGGATGCAAAGAGATCGTCTCACCAGAAACAGGTTTTGTGGTTAGCGAAAAGAACGTGGAAGAATTAAGAGAAGCGATTGAGCGTTTCGCGCAGCTAAGCAGTAACGATAAAGCATCGATGGGGTTAAAGGCACGTGAGAGAGTGAAAGACAGTTTTAATTCAATCAAACAAGCTCAGCAATTATCTCGTTGGATAGAGAACCCAGCTCAATAAGGATTAACTCAGACAGCTATGCCTCACAAAAGCGACTGAGCACCACAAGATCAAAAGAGCGCTACATCAATTTGGAATGTAACGCTCAACTTAGCACAGCCTAATGATGGCAACTTATGCTTTCAGTAACTTTCATTAGCTTTTCATTAAGAAGCTTAGCTAGCCGGCTCGAAGTGCCAAAATAGACTCAATATCTTCGATGTCACGATATTGAGCTAACTCCTGCTCTTTCGATGAAATAGCCACAATCGACATTCTATCTGCCAATTCGTTACCTTCAATACCAACGTGTCCGTTCACATGGTAGATGGTAATTTTTGAAGCCAGCTCTTGGTAGAGAGCATACGCAGGCTTAATAATATCGAGGTTTTTGATCTCGCCGCCCGACTTGGTCCAGCCCTTTTTCTCCCAGCCCGTTGCCCACTTAGTAATACAATCAATTGAGTACTTAGAGTCACAATAAATCGCAACAGACAGACCCGCGTTTAACTTCTCTTTCGCGAGAATAAACGCTTGCTTAAGCCCATGTAACTCGGCGGTATTGTTGGTACCAACAGGCTGATACAAGCCATACCACAATTCTGTTAATTGGTTGTTTTGGTATACCGCTAAACCCGTCCCCGCTTCACCAGGATTTGGCTCACAAGCACCATCGGTAAAGATCTTGATATCAAAAGGCATATCAGTGATTTGCTGCTCCGAAAGAGGCGGCACCTTCACTTTCGTCACCTTACCCGCAGAGCTTGGCTTTGTCGCTGTAGAACCTGACGCAGACGACGTTTTACCACCGAAAGCAGACTCAGCCTCACCTAGTGTTGGAAACGATTTATATCTTGCCCCTGCAAAGCCATCGACTTGCGATTTACATTCGTTCCAAGTGGTAAAAATACCCGGTGTACGACCTTTCCAAACCACATAATATTTCTTAGCCAAACTAACTCCTTGCCAAAACCTAAACACACAAACAGTGAATCAATACATTAGATGCCACCACGCTATACGTTGCAAGGTCAATCAATTAAAAAGGTAATCAACCGCAACGAGGTTATAGAACAAAAACACCGCCATGCTGACGCCGATAGTAAGTAGCACATTGCCTGTTTTCCAAATCAACAGACCTGTGACCAGCGCGCCTATCAAGTATGGGTTTTCAAGGCTTGGCCAAAATGTCTGCTCTGGTGCAAATACAATCGGCCCCCAAATTGCGGTAAGCACAGCGGGACTTGAATAGCGTAACAGGCGACGCGTGGTTTGATTTAATCGAAGCGGGATTGCTGGCTCTAGAAACAGATACCGACTAAAAAAAACAATCGCTGTCATAAGGAATATCGTTAACCAAATCATCTCTATTTCCCCTCCACAATTGTCTTGTTGCCGTTGTTTCGCTCTTGGAACGATTCGCTGATAAAGCCCGCTAACATACCGGCAATCGCTGCAATCATTAGCCCGCCCTCAATATTGTTAACCGACATGGCAACCGAAGTGACCAATGAAACCACCACACACACTACGACGGGTAGAGTTCGGATTAATGGGAACACCAAGGCGATAAAGGTTGCTGCGACCGCGAAATCGAGCCCAATTTCATTGAGTGAAGGAATTTGGCTTCCCGCGACAATGCCAACAAAGCTCGCAATATTCCAAACGAGATAAAAACCGCCGCCTACACCCGCAGCATACCAGCGATTAAATTCTTTCTGAGACTGCCCACTACAAATCGCGAACAGCTCATCGGTGAGCCAAAATCCAAGTAATAGGCGCCAACGCGCAGGAAGATGGCTGATTTTGTCACGCATCGATACGCTATACAGAAAGTGTCTAGACGTGATGAATAAGGTAGTCAACAACATGGTGCCTAAACCAATACCCGCTTTGAACATACCCGCAGCGACAAGTTGTGCAGAGCCAGCAAATAGAATAGCCGACATCGCTTGCGCTTGAAGCTGACTCAATCCAGCATCTATCGCATATGAGCCCGCTAGAATTCCCCAAGGGATTACCGCAATGCTCAAGGGCATTCCCGCTAAAACGCCCTTCCATAACTGTGTTCGTCTATCCATTATTTCACTATCCATATAGTTCTTTTCTCTCTTCACATTGGCTATTCAATGTAAGAGGAGTTGAGTCGGTTCGATTGTACAAACTTGCTCGATTTCATGCCCCTCTGTTTGCCACACTTAACCGCACTTGCCCGTACTTAACACAAGTTGGCCATACCTTAGCCATGCAAGTTTAGAGCATTTTGATGTATTGCCCCGGCGTGTATCCATTGGCCTTTTTGAAGTGTCGATGAAAATGGCTTTGATCATGAAAACCACACTCTTGCGCGGTATCAGAAATGGTATGTCCCTGTTTCAATAACTTACGCGAAAGCCTTAACCGAGATTGGATTTGATACGCATGCGGCGGAAGACCAAATTCTTTCTGAAAAGAACGCACTAAGTGAAACGGGCTCAATGCCGCTAGCTTAGACAACTCCTCTAGGGACACATCGGCTTGTGGAAAGTCATCTAAGAACTCTTTCACTAAGACAAGTTGGCGCTGAGTTTTCCCATCGAGTTGAGGGTTAAGCGGCGATTTTCCGTGTCGGCTAATCAGTTTAACCAACATCCCGTACATCAAGGTTTCTCTTAACAAGCGATTGTCAGATTCATCAATCGTGTTAAAGACTAATCTCAATTGATTAGCGAGTTCAGGGTCTTCAACAACCGCTCTTGGGAAATAAGGCGCGCCGTAGTTCGGTAGGTTAAGCTCTTGAGTGATCTTGGCAAGTTGCTCTGGGAGAGGATACATGGCTCGATATGCCCAACCACCTTCAGTGGCAGAGTGACCGCTATGAACTTCGTCGGCATTGACCAGAATAATCGCATCTTGTGGTGCTATATGATGCCCGCCCGTTCGATAGAAACGCTGAGCGCCCTGCTCAATAACCCCAAGCGTGTAGCCCTCGTGACTGTGGCGCGAGAAGTTCTGCTTTTCGTATTCAGCATTAAGGGTTTCAAGGCCACCGAGCTCTTCTGTGATCTTATATTCGGCCTTTTCTTTAGAGCGTTTCTTGTTCTCCATAACAATCCCCAAGCCTGTTAATTATCGAGCGACTTATCAGTCTACTCTATAGGCTCTTTCAGCTTTTGTACAAAATTGCGCTTTTGTTTGTTAATACTGTTTTTATCGTTGGCTTAATAACGCTTTCTAACTGGGAGGAAAGTCTTGGTCTATAACTAGTTGGCGAGAAATTGACAAATTAGTGTGGCAATCATGGCAATACTCTCTTCAAATCATCGGCAATAGACCTGATACACCATGAAAAATACGCTAATCCTTTTCTTTTTCCTGAGCCTAACTGGGTGCACTCATAACCAATCAAAAGCACTGAGCATGAACTCCTCGCCAGTCAATACGTACCCTCAATCCATGTCGAACCTGCAATTGTGCGACACCTTGTATTACGGGCGATCAAGCAACCAGACACTCGCAGCAATTGGCAGTGAATTCAATCGAAGAGGATTATCTAAGAGTTGGTGTGACACCGAAACCAACAAGCTTTATCTAACAAAGACAATTGATTGGGTTGCTGACCAAGTAGAAGACAAAGAAGATTCAGACGAAGAAGCGTCTGCTGTAGTATTGCCAGCGAATTAAATGAGGCAATGACAGCTAAACGCCTGTTCGCACTTAATGACCTCGCTTGCTTAGGTAACTGTGTGACCTATTTTTACTCAAAAAGTCCCAAGTTAACCTGGCTGCGTTCGAAGAAAAACAACCGCTTCTTTTCGCTACACAAATATTACGAGGGTACTCGGGCGCAAGAGGAATAACATTTACGCTGGGATGAGATTCTGGAACGGCAAGCTCTGCAACAATAGAAACACCTAAGCCCGCTCTAATCAAAGCAAGTATCGAGGTCAATTGAACAATGGTGTGTTTTTCTTTAAGGCGAGATTTTGATAGCTTAAACCATTCTCTAATGAGCGCCTCGCTGCCCCCTTTACTCAGTATAAAATCTCGATCTTCGATATCCACAGCCGACAAAACTGACAACTGGGATAAAGGGTCATCTTCATGAACTAAAGCCACCATACGGTCAGTAAAAACTGGGATGATATCTAGATCTAAATACTCTTTATCAACCGCGATTGCAAAATCTACGCGCCCCTCTCGCAATGCCAATAATGCTCCTTCGTCAGTAAACTCGCCTATTTCAATTTTAACTTGAGGTAAGTGTTGGCTGATCGCATGAATTAGGCTGGGTAAAATATGTGTGGAAGCGGATGCGCCAAAAGAAGCCACTTTCACCTGTCCAGCGCCATCTTTTTGAATAAGTCGAAGCTGTCTCAATAACACCTCTCCCTGCAATTCCTGCTGTTTAGCGAACTCAGCAATCAACCTCCCTTCCTCTGTTAACAATAAGGGACGACTGTCTCTTCGGACTAAAGCGAAACCTAACACATCTTCAGCACGTCGAAGAGCTTTGCTCGCTGCGGGTTGGCTGACTCCTAATACCAGAGCGGCATCAGTGATACTTCCGAGCGCTAGTAGCTGCAGAAGTAATTTGGGAACTAATGATGGGATGCTTTCCAAGTCTTCAACCATTTATATAACCTCAGGTTATTTTGATATCTATCTCTATGCTAGCAGACTACTTTTTCCGAAAAATAGATACCAGTCACCCGGAGAAAACAAATGACTATAGAAACATGGCTAACCTTCTGCCTCGCTTCACTTATCTTAACCATGACGCCAGGTCCCAGCATTTTGTTGGGCGTCATTCATTCAATGAAATATGGCGTTAATAAAGCTATTTTTACGGCACTAGGCGATATCTCAGCAAACTTCATACAGATGATCATTGTTGCAGTTGGACTTGGCATCATAATGTCAACGTCTGAACTAGCATTCGCCGTTATCAAGTGGCTTGGGGTCACAACATTGCTGTATATGGGTATCAAGATGTTGCGTGATAAACCTGAGTGTGATGCACAAATAACCACCAATTCACCCACCGCGATTTCAGGCCACAGACTCTATTTAAGTGGTTTCTTCGTTGCTGCGGGTAACCCCAAAGCGATTGTCTTTTTCACTGCATTCTTCCCCCAGTTCATAGACCCAACCAAGCCCCTGTTATCACAAATGTTGGTGATGTGCCCCACAATGGCAGTGTTGGATTTTACGTGGGTGATGATTTACGCCATCTCTGCCAAGAAGCTGCTTGGGTTTATGCAAGATCACCCAACGTACCTGAATAAAATCGGTGGCTCAGCGCTTTTAACTGCAGCCATCGCGCTCGCAGTAACAAGTCACAGCTCCAACCTATAGTCGAGCCAGTAAAGGGAAAAACAATAAATTGGGTTTCATTCGAGGGGAAAAATCGTCTGCTGTAACGCTACCTGCGGATTAATCGGATAAGTATTGTTAACGTCCTTAAATACGCTAACAGTACTTCTGGCAATAAAACTGGAGCAAACTAATTGATCTGCATGCCTTTGCTCACATCAATATGCATTTGCATTGATAAATGTTAACAATTGGTTAATTATCCATATCCATTATTACTATAAGGAAATAACCAATGAAATGGATACTTGTTGCATTCGTCAGTGTTTTCTCTGTGTTCACATACGCAAAAGATTGGAAACAAATTCGCTTTACTGTTGAAGGGGCCTACCCACCGTTCAGTTGGACAACGCAAGATGGTGAATTAGAGGGGTTTGAAGTCGATTTAGCCAACGCTTTGTGTATCGAATTAGAAGTAAAATGTATCATCTCAAAAACTGATTGGGACGGTATTATCCCATCACTTTTAAGCCGTAAAAACGATGCAATTATAGCGGCTATGACCATTACCGAAGAACGTGAAAAGAAAGTTAATTTCACTATGCCTTACGCTAAAGTTCCCACTCGTTTTGTCATGGAAAAGGGGCGTGAAATCAATATGGATGACGGCAGCTTAAATGAACTAACAATTGGGGTTCAACGAGCAACTATTGGTGACAAGTACCTTTCTGAGATCTATCCAGATGTAGATATCAAACGTTACGGCTCATTCGATGAAGCCTTTACCGATTTACTCAACGGCCGCTTAGATAGCGTGTTTGGTGGTTCAATGGGGCTCAACGCAGGCTTTCTTGAAACGGATCAGGGTAAGGACTATCACTTTACAGGCCCTAAATTCACAGAAGAGAAGTGGTTTGGTCGTGGTATTGGAGTCGCTGTTAGAAAACAAGATGACGAATTAAAAGATCTTATCGATAGTGGAATACAAAGACTGATCGACAATGGTCAACATCAAAAAATCGCAAGTAAATACTTTTCATACAGCATTTACGAATAGGCTGATGTACAGAGTGAACACCACCAATCACGAACTGTTGTTCACTTTTTGAAAGTTTCAGATAGCAAAAAGCCGCTCATAAAGAGCGGCTTTTTTAAGGGGTGGGAACCCAGCCTCCCCATCCTATAAAACAACAAAAGCCTTTAAATCAAACTCTTATGAAAAAACCTTGATTCGGTAGATTTTATTTTAGTACCGTCTTTCAGTACCACCTTTAACTATCTTATAATCGATAACAACAAAAACCAATCGCTGCGCTTAAAGAAGTCTCGATGGTGTCATCAAATGAGGAGAGGATACCTGCACAGCCTGCATTACCTGCGAAAAAGATATTAAAAAAGGTGCCATATTGGCACCCTCTATGGTTGGCTTAACGCCTGCGTGGAAAAGAGCTCTTATTGCTCATAAGCCTCTCAACGATGTCGTGCACAATCGAATTGAACAACTCACAGCCATCATCTGGTTTAGCATGCTTGAACATTAAGCGTCGAAGTAGTCCTGACCCCATAATATGGTCGTCCACTATCTCTTCCACCCAGTGCCATTGTTTAGAGCTAGTGAGGACATCTAGCTGTGTAAGCAATCCAACCTCAAGGCAGATGTCTTCCACTTGTTTCAATAGTAGTGCTCGTTTGATCTCTTTATCGCCGAGGAGCGCTCTTCCCAAGGGAGTAATAGGAATTTGTCGCATGCTTTTTCTTAAACATACATAATTTGGGGATGACAACAAATTATTTGTGCTATCTGTGGTTACCGAGGGAACATGATGGTCTGGATACCGAACAATTCTGTCGCTACCTCCTTCACACCCTGTTCATTCGGTTCGCAGTTAATTTCCAAGATGTAATACAGACTGACAATTACTCTTCGTTTGCTAGCTTTTTCTTGTTTATCTTTGAATGAAGGTCATTAATGAACAAATAATTGCTCCAACCAACCTTTACCAATGCAGTAAGTTGGAGAAATGCTAAGTGGAACACTACAGCTATACCAACAGGTTTGAAGCAATTGATGTTATTTGCATAGGTGGCAGTATTACCCAGAAGGGTTTTTACTACAAAGAACACAACAATTCCTGCAATCACGAACGCCGAGGACAAAATTACTCCTACGAGCATTTCAATCCTTTTTGCATCTCTTTCTCCTGCGACTACCGAAATTGAATCAGGATTCACAATCGCTGTTATTGCATTTGGATATATATATGCAATCCAAATCCCTACAATTGTAAAGATCATTGCCGACGCATTTTTTAAAATATCTAGTACATCTTTTATATCCGAGTATACAACCTGAGAATAAGTAAACTTGGCTATCACCAACATCACTACAAAGGCTATAATGTTACTTATTATCATTCTTTTCATATGCTTATACTACCCATTGGCTGCTACCAAACTTTCGTTAGGCTCAGGCTCTTGGACCGGCTTCGGAGTCTTTAATGAAGACAAAAGTCTTTGCCTGTGTGTATTAATGACAGATAAGACTTCACTTGATTCGTAGTAATCATTGTTATTGATCGGTAGCTGTATTTCATCAGTAACAACAAACTCGTCAAGCCATGTTGTTCTACCAGTCCTACCGTCTCTTTTTAGACCTACATTGCACCACTCTTCCTTGCCATCGTAGTTCATTGTGTAGTCATCCATCATTGCTTGTAGCGCTTCTACTGTTGGTTTGGCTTCAACGACTAGCTCTATATTAGTGGTTTCGCTAGTAGACGGCGAACCTGTATCTAAATCAAATAAGTCACCAAGCTTATCATAAAGCTTCATCCAATCGCTTCGTGTATCAGGAACTGTTTTCTCAAAAGACTCTCTATAAACAATATGTGTCACGTCCTCGCAAATTGTCTCTATATCTACGCTAGAAGTCCCTTTCTTAAATTGTCGAGCAATTGACTTGAAAGAAAGTGAACAAGTCTCACTTTGGCCTTCATTTTCTCCTTTAATTTCAACCTTATATGTAACGGTCTTACTCTTAACTTCAGTATTCGTTTTTGGGTGAACGAACGTTCTATCGGTTACTTTCTTAGCTGGATCGGTTCGTCTGAAGTCGACATAAGACTTGATATACTGGCAAAAAGCACTTGTATCCACAGACGAATTAGTGAGGCGAATTGAAGCTAACTTATTGTGTTCTGGAATCACCCAATAGTAAGATGGCTGCCCCCAAATGATCTCCTTCCCATCAACTTCTGTACCAGTGGTTAAAGTTTGCTTAGACCCAGCAGACAAGGATTCATCAGCAAAAGCTCCACCTACACCACCATTCTTACTACCTACAGCTTTCCATAAGGTAATCACGATGTCACCTGTCTCATCATTCTTTGCAAAACTACGACAATACACTCGATTTCTTCGGCTACTAGATTCAGCATCAAAAACAAGTGTATCTTTTAGGTGCTTTCCTGATAACCAAGCCTGCAGATCTCCAAAAATTTGCTCGATTGTGCCGCTGTGAAGCTCTCCTACCTTGCCTTGCCTAATTCTATAAAACCCAAAGTGGTCGAAGTTAAAATATGTAACCAAGCCTCTAACGTCTGACATAATTCTCTCTCTATTGATATATCCATTAGTAATGGCATAATTTAAATCAATTATATCAATGAATTACTTAACTTGAACTATTTGTTTCCAAGTAAAAGAATCTACAAAGAAGCCTTTCTCTAATTATTCTTTAACGGTGCAGGTATCCTCACATAGGAAAATAGGACTCGACATACTTGCAGTTCAAGTTCTAATTCCATTTCCAATAGCGCTTGACCTGTAATGATATCTTGAGGTGATACAAGCTTGCCATTAGGCAGTCGAAGTCGGCTCTGATTGTTTACCCTCAGAAACTTATGCCCAGAAGTGCGATAGATGCCAACATTAAACTAAAGGTTGTGGAACCCTATTCATTAACGGTTCCCCCTTCTGCGCTTTGGTTTCTACCTTACGAACTAACTGCTGCATAAATTCATATAACGATGCAATTTCTTCACTTGATACGTCAATGGTATCTACTTCTTTGACTAAACGATTGTATTGCCTGTTCATTTGCTTGATGTCACCTAGCTCGTAGGCTTGAAGCCACTTCTCCGCTTGACCAATCATTCGCATCAATTGCTGCTCTTGTAACTTGATTTCTTCTTGTTTCCGAGCCGCTTTCACCTTCCAACTGGGTGCTTTCTTCTTTGCTGTGCCGCTATAGTTTTTTTGCAGTTGGTATGATTGATGGCTGATCCCTGTTGCCTCATATACTGCGTTATTAAATGCCGTTTTCAGCAGTCTAGTTGTCGACTTACGCTGTAGTTCCGCTAGATATGTTAGGTTGTCCGTAAATTTGCCGATGATCAGGTGCATATGATCACCGCTGCCTCTTACCAGTGAATCTTGTTCCTGTTGGTGCAGGACTGCACGAGAGATCGGAGCTAATTGACCTGTTGTTACATCAAGATGCGACGCTAAATTTACCATCAGTGTATTAAGAATTTGACGCCACTTCTCAGGTGAAGGACGGATTGATTTCGGTAACGTAAAGCAAAACTCAACCGCTTCTTTAGGAGGGCGTCCCCCCCGTCTTGCTGCTGCTTGTTTTAGTTTGTAACGCTCGCAATTTCGGAGCATGTTTAGTGACTGTATCTCTGAACCATAGATATTCACTATTGCCTCTGTCTCTTTATGATTGCGATGTTTCATATTAGTGAGGTAGTGCTCCCTCGCCATCACATTTCTGGTTGCTTGTGTAATAACCGTCCAGTTTTTTAGCATGCTTTTTCTAAATCATATGATTTTTCCTTGCTAAAACAAAATCTTGCATTGAGTCTGATGTAGTCAAGATAGGGAAAACAGCGACTTCGTCGCTAAATTTTTCACCACTTGCCAGAGGGAGCCCCTCTGAACTCCCTAAAAATCTTTACAGTATTTTCAAATAGATATGTGCTTCTATTTAATTTTCTTTCGTTGAGCACTTGCGTCTCTCTCACAAATAAATGATGTTTCATCGAAAGAAGCTATCTATGTCTAACATAAAGAACGCGGTACAGCTTGAACTGCCTAATATCGAGCAAAAACAACCAAAAGGAACAAACGTTAGAGTTAGGGTCAACGACCCAATTCAAAAAGTAGAACACACCGTTTGTGATCTAAGTTATAGACAACTTGAGCTACCAAACATTGAGCCAACAAGTGATGACTCTAACCACTCGGCAGGTGATGCAGGTGTTGCAGGTAAAGGGGATACATTTACAAAGTGGGAACTACCTCGACCTCTCATTGAGGATGACCTTCCCCCAGCATTGAAACTGCGTGATGAGATGCTACCGAAATCAATTCGCGCATTTGTTCGAGAAAAAGCATACTCGATTGATAACATGTCGCCCGACTACCTCGCTGTTTCACTTATTACTATGATAGCTGCTGTGATCGGTAGCAATGTCGAAATAGAGCCGAAACGACATGACAAATGGCGGGTTGTTTGTATCCTGTGGTCATTGTTGGTAGGTAAAGCCTCGGAGAAAAAAACACCAGCAATGTCTGCAACGATGTCTTTTGTTAATAAGGTAAAGAAGGAGGTCATTGCTCCTGTAACTAAACGCAACGCCACTATAAATGTCCTAAAGAGGAAGCGTTTAAATGTAAAGCGTCAAGAGTTAGAACAAGAATTAGAAGATGCTTTCGACATGGAAGATGAGCTACTCCAAATAACAATAGCAGATAAAATTGCTCAACTAGAAGAACCACCAATTCTCGATCAGAGGGAAATTTTTATTAATGACTGCACAGTTGAGGCTCTAACTCAGTGCGCGGAGACATCTTTATCAGGATTAACAATTGTTCGAGATGAGATCTCAGGACTACTGAGTGTATTTAATCAACAAAGTCGAAGCCATGAACGTTCTGTTTATTTGGAGGGTTACAGTGGTCAACGTAACTCTTATGTCATCCGTCGTGTCAGCCGCGAAGATGTTGTTCTTCCGCAACTTTTTGTCGGGTTACTCGGCGGAATTCAGCCCGATATGTTGAAGCCTCTCATCAGGTCTGCAACAGAGGGAAAACAGAATGATGGTTTTCTTGAACGCTGCCTGCAAATGTCAGTCCTACCGAATAGAACTGAGAGTAAACCTACAGATCATCGAGTATCCGACAAAGCAGCTGCATCTGTGCATCATGTATTTGCTAAGTTGGCTGAGTTGGATACACCTCTTGACCCCATCGTACTCAAATTTTCTCATAAGGCGCAGGAAAAATGGACAAAGTGGTCAGAAGAAGCGTTGTTAGATGTGTCGAATAGTTCATCAATGATGGAGTCTTATCACGTCAAGCGATTAGAGCATTGCGCAAAACTTGCGATGATCTTTCACCTGATTGAGGAAGCATCGAATACAACTAAGGGTAGCCCCTTTCAGCCAAATAATGTTGTAGAAGTAAAGAGTATTACCCAAGCTATGGTGTGGATGCGCTACCTTCGTTCTCACGCTTATCGAATTGTTGCCTCGGCACAAGACAAGGTGGCGGTTGATGGCCCAGCTCAAATACTTCTCTCACGCCTATCGAAATTCCAAGGTCAGTTCACGAGACATAGTCTATCTCAGAAGGGTTGGAAGTCATTGACAACAGCTAAGCAACGCGAAGAAGCCATCACCACGCTAATCGTACACGGTTACTTGAGAGAGGGCATGATCACAACGAAACAATCGAGCAAACCTGTATTAGGTTTACTCATTCACCCAGATCACGTCTAGCATGGCAAGGGGCTATGTACTAGCCCCTTCCAATCATTCAAATGCAGTCCAGATTTAAGAGTACAAATTATTCAATGGCACTCTATCGCTGAAACATAGGCTGAACCTGCTCTAAAGCAGGCACTTGATAGTTATCTATGTGCTCTTTCATCTTAACCACATCAACTGCATCACCGTAATTGTTGTAGGTGAAGTTTTGATGAAGATGCCCAACGATCTCAGCGGGTACGACATCAGAAACACCATTTTGTTTAAAGTGGTTAATGAAAGTGTGCCTAAAGTTATAAAAGCCCAAACTTCGCATAGTGAAGCCATTTGGTTCAGATATATAAGTCCTAAACCAGTCTCCTAACCTTTTCATAAAATGTTCCGAATTATGGTGCACCAACTCTGGGAATAGTTGTTCGTCTTTACCAATACTTTCAACATAAGTTAAAAAACCCCTCTCAATCAGAGATTTATGAATAGGTATTATTCTGCGTGAGTTTTTATTTTTAACACTTTGATGCTTGCCTTCATCCGTTATACGCAAACACCATATATCTTTGATTTTAAATATATCTTTACCTTGTAACTGAGCCATCTCATTCGGGCGTGCTCCATGTAATAAGGTTAATTGTGGTACCCAGTATCGTGACTGGTAAGGTAGGTTCGTATTCCTTGCAGTTCCAAGCTCTAGCTTAGTAAACACATCATGACTAAATATTTTTTCTAAGTCGTCCTCTGAGAAAGACTTTTGGATGTCCTTATTTAAGCCTTTTCTTTTGTTAACAATTCCACGAAATGGGTTATAGCTTAGCTTTTGATGCTTGACTGCCCAATTAAAAATGGTTGACGCGGCTTCCATATACGCACCAACGGTAGTCTCCTGAATTGTTGGCAATTTAGCTTCTTTATTTACTTCAACCCAGCTACTAACATCATTCGCATCAAAAAGATGCCTTTTACCTTTTTTATTGAATGGATTTGCAGGTAGCATTCTCAATATATCAACTACTTCTATTGCATCATCACGGGAAATTTTACTTAGATCAGAGATACCTGTAAGTGCAATAACCTTTTTGAATCGATTAATCGCCTTTTTTGTGTCAGCTAGATTAATCTCTTCGCCACCTTTGCCTGCCTGCAGCTTTTCGCTCTTTTTCTGGTTTGCTTTTTCTGCCAAGTAACTTTTTTCTAACTCATCAACTGTCAATATTGGTGTTGTATTTGCCAAAGAAGATTCTGGAGGAGTGACGGCTTTAGCAGCCACTGATGACCCGCGATCATGTTTCTGTCTAACTGCATTACCTCGTTCAAACATTTCAGCAATAGATGACGATACCAGAGCATGAGCTTCTCTCACCGTAGCTGATTGGCTATCCATAACTGAAAGATCTTTTAATTGAACAGCAATAGCACTCGCCTGAGCAAGCTCCATATTCTCAATCGAAATTCTCGCATCAATCAGATGTTTGAAAACCATGATCAACTTATTGAAGAATAAGTCAAAGGCTGCACTTCCTTTCGCAGATTCATCTAAAAGACTCTCAGATCTAACTAACTGCTCAGCCCTTTTTCGTGGTGATACAGAGTCAGGATAAATACTTCTCAATGAACTAAGTGCACCACTACAACTTAAGTCTAACGAGAAGAAGCCCTCGACTTGCTCTGCACCGCCACACGCGTCCTGAGTATCCCTCGCTTGCATTAATGCCGCTTTGAAAGTCGCGTCATTCTGAATTCTCGATACCGCCTCATGAATTAAAGAGATTCCTTTGGTCGCCATTCTCGCGACCATCTCTCGCACATGAACTTCATCGAAGCTAGTAACAGTTCCACCGATCGTAATCTCGGACATATATTCTTTAATTGCCAGTTCGTGTTGTATTCCTAATAAGTATGCTTCCTGTTTCGAACTAGCATGTAAAGTCTTTTTTACTTCTCGACGATGGTTGAAGTGTTGACGAAACTGAGGGGGAATTTGAAAGCGAAATTGCCACTTTCCATTCGGTTTTAATTGGAGATAACGCATAGTTTAGTACCATCTTTTAGTACCAAGCGTATTTTCACTTTTTAGCTTACTTTCAGTTGTGGTAAGCACATGATTTGAAAGGATTTAGATAGCAAAAAGCCGTCACATCAGTAACGGCTTTTTAAATGGGTGGGAACCCAGCCACATCCCGGCACACAAGTCACTCGCTGCGGCTGCTCCCTTCCAGGCCTGACCGAGTTCACGAGTTATTGTTGCGGGAGGACCAGGCCCCCATAGATTCGTTTTCTAAGAGGCTTGCCTCAAAGAGTGATTGGATTATTAAGCATCACAGCAACCATTGCAAGCCCTTCCACCCTATTTTTGAACAATTGCTGTCTAAGTGCTTATCCTTTATTCAAACCACTAGAAAATCGCAGGTAAATTCACCATTTACCTGCATTTGTAAGGTTTGGTTTATCTACGTACTAGATATCGATGTCTTCGTTATCTTCTGTACGAATGATGTAGTCTGTCATCCACGCGGTGCCTAATAAACATAACCACACCACAAAGACTGGACTAGGCACTTCGATGCTTGGGGTAATCACCAGTGCCGCAAAACCAACCGTCGGCAATGTCCAACACAATAATTTATTCCAGCGGAAGGTTTTCAAGCGCGTCAGTGTTTCCATCGATGCCATGATGCCCGTTACACACAAAGCAACCAAAGCGGCATAAGGTAAATCGGCCATCCATAATGGAAGTATCAAGCCTAATGACCACCAGCTGTGTCGGCTGGCTGGCTTAAGATGATTTGCCGCCCACCAAATAACGATGATTGACAAGGTTTGTAGTGTGGTAACCCAAGGAACGCCTTCAAGCTTACCTGCAGATTGCGTGACCATAATCCCGACTTGTAGCGTTGCGACGATCAAGCCAGAAATAATCACGACCGACAAACTGCTGCGTTTTGAAAAGACCACCATCAATAGTGGGAATAATACCCATACACTGACTGAGAGCGTTATGGGTTGTAGCGGTAGCGTTAATCCATAAGTGGTCATGGAGACAAGCAAAGCTAATCCTGCGATGCCTCCTTGCGGCAAAATCCATAAAGCAGGAATGACCATTGCAAGTACTGGGATATCTCCCTCACTTAAACTGATTGCTCTCGCGCAGACAACCGCTAATAATGTGGTTATCAAGAACTGAAACGTTGTAAATACCATAGCCCTCTCCTTCTACCGATCCGTGGTATTAATGAACTAGGAACATTTAGTATGGACCAATTTTTGCCTCAAATCTTTGCTGTGATTCACCAAATTCCATATGGGAAAGTAACAACTTATGGAGACATCGCACGTTTTTCAGGATTTCCGGGCTATGCGCGCCATGTTGGTAAAGCGCTGGGTAACCTGCCAGAAGGTAGTAAACTGCCTTGGTATCGGGTAATCAACAGCAAGGGTGAAATATCTTTAAAGGGTGATTCGTTCGACCGACAAAAGCAGCATTTGGTTAAAGAAGGGGTTGAGGTGAGTGATGCAGGAAAGATCAAACTCAGAATATACAAATGGCAGCCCTAGAGCTGCCACTAATCGCTAATTCAACTGGCTAAGTTAAGCCAATCAAGATGCCTTAACAATGGCATCGATTTCTTGTTAACGAACACCAACTAAACGTAGGTCTGCTTGCTGTGTATTTTCTACATCAGTAATTACTGACTTAATAGTGTCAGTAGTGAAGCGCAGTTTACCGTCAACGTGAATCGTTGCGCGCATGTTGTAACGGTGGTTAGCTTTAATCTTGTTATTGTCGTAGCTCAGCTCGAATGCGAACGGCACTTGCTTACCGTCAGTGGTGAACTCTTGAGTTGCGATAACCGTCGATGGTGCGTCAGCCAGTGAGATGTCTTCTAGCGTAACAGTCACCACGGCATTCTCTGGCAATGCAATTCTTTCACGGTAGCTTACTGTTCCTGAAATCACTTGAGTGTTCTCTGTAACCACTTCCTGAGAAGCGTTCGTTTCTGATGTTGCTTGGCAACCAACAAGTAGGCCAAACGATACTAAAGACGTAATAAGAATTAGAGCCTTTTTCATATTCAATTTCTCTCAACATGTTTGCCGGACTCGGCAAATCTACCCACCAATTATAAGAGAGCTTTCATATTCTGTCTTGAAACCCTATGATTTATTGACAGATATCTGACTAAGCTAAATGATTAACACAATAATCTGACATCCATTTTACCAAGAGGCATGCTGGCGATGAGTCAACCTTTACAAGAATTATTAAGTTTACTTCAGCTAGAGAAGCTGGAAGAAGGTCTGTTCCGCGGGCAAAGTGAGAACCTAGGTCTACCACAGGTTTATGGTGGTCAAGTATTAGGGCAAGCGCTTTCTGCTGCTCGTTATACCGTTCAAGATGACCGTAGTGTGCACTCGTTTCATAGTTACTTTCTATTTCCTGGCGATCCTGAAAAGCCAATTATTTACGATGTTGAGAACCTAAGAGATGGACGCAGCTTCAGCACGCGCCGTGTGAAAGCGATTCAAAATGGCCGCCCTATTTTCTATCTCACGGCTTCTTATCACGGTGATGCTCCAGGCTTTGAGCACCAGATTTCAATGCCTGATATTCCTGGGCCAGAGAACTTTGCATCTGAAACCGAGTTAGCGAGCCACATTGCGGAGTTCCTACCAGAGAAACTGCGTAAAACCTTCTGTGGTGAAAAGCCGATTGAGATGCGCCCTGTGACGGTCGTGAATCCACTCAATCCTAAGAAGGCGGAAGCGAAGCAGTACCTTTGGGTAAGAGCAAATGGCGCAATGCCAGACAACCAATTGATTCACCAATACCTGCTGGCTTACGCGTCCGATTGGGGATTCTTGGTGACAGCACTTCACCCACATGAAGTGTCAATCATGACGCCCAACTTCCAAGTGGCGACGATTGACCACTCAATCTGGTTCCACCGCCCGTTCAAAATGGATGAGTGGCTGCTTTATGCGATTGAAAGTCCGACGGCGGCGAACACTCGTGGCCTAGTGCGCGGCGAAATTTTTAATCAGAAAGGTGAGCTCGTAGCGACAGCCGTGCAAGAAGGTGTGATGCGTTTTACTAAATAGCGCTCAAATAAATAGCGAATAAACGCTTTTTACAAGCCCAAAATATGTACGAGAAAACAAAAAGAGAGGCTAGGTTTAATACCTAGCCTCTCTTTTTTATAACACTAACGAAAAGCCGTCACTTAAGAGTGACTAAAATCTATTCTGCTTCTAGCGTAGGCTCAAACTCGCTCTGTACTCGTGTTTTGATGCCATCTCCGGCATCTCGCAGAAGGTTAAATGGTGATAGCACCACACCTTTCACAGCACCTTCTGCAGCGTCCTGAGCCAAAGCTTGACTCTTATCTGCCAACAAATTAGCTTGCACCAAAATATTCGGCACTTCCGCTCTTAGCATTTCAGATTCAGTAACAACGGCGGGGATAGTTTGCTCGCGGTACGATTTACTTTCAGCGAGCATCGGTGGCATGACATCCACACGGTATCGCTTCAGCTCAGTCAATGTTGGTGGGATGACATCGGTTCTGACCTGCTCGACTTCCGTTCGGACATTTTTCACTTCATCTAATATCGCAGGGATTTTGTTGTCGATCGATGAAACGGTTTGATTCACGTCATCTATCGTCTTTCTGACCTCTTCGACTGTGTTCAAAACTTGAGGAGCAAGCTCGCTGACATGTTCAGCAAACGCTAGCAGCTCTTCCACTTTTAGCCCTTTCGTGAGACCGGATAAATCTTCGATAACCTGCGGATAAGTATCGACGATCTCCCCTACTTTATTAGTAAACGAGTAGATGGTGTAACCCAAGTAAAAAATGGCGACCGCCAATACCAGCTGGATAGCGGTAGATACTTTTGCAAACATGAATAATCCTTTTCTTTTATCGCAGAGGCGAGATCTAAACAGAGAAAATAGTTAAACTGAAACGATAGGTAGCCTAAGATTAGTTTGAGCTTAAAGCGGCAGTGCTGTTGTGTACTTCAATGGTTCCATCGCAAATGTCGAGGTCACATTAGAGATTCCGTCAATGCTATTCACCAAGCGCTTGTAGAAATCATCAAAGCACTTCATGTCTTTAACCTGAACCTTCATCATATAGTCATATTCGCCAGCCATGCGATAGAACTCCATCACTTCTGGAAATTCCGACACAGTATTCACAAAACGACCATACCACTCATGAGAATGATCACTGGTTTTAATCAATACGAACGCGGTAAAAGAAAGATCGAGCTTTTCGGGATTCAGTAACGCCACTCTTTTCTCAATAATGCCGTTCTCTTCGAGGCGCTTAAGCCTTTTCCAGCAAGGCGTTGTGGTGAGATTGACCGCTTCAGAAATGTCATTCAATGACAGGGTGCTGTCTTCTTGCAGTAATCCTAATATTTTTTTATCTACGGCATCTATCACACTTTCACCAAATCGCATTTAAAGAGAATTATTTTCTACAAGTTAAGCAAAACAAAGCAAATATGGCAAAGTTTTTCTCTCTGATTGTAGCTAAATTAGAACCATACCAATTACAAAGAATTCCTACACTCGATCAGGAGAACGCTTATGTGCACTGACCATCAATGGATTAACAACGCGATTCGTAAAATTGAAGCCGACTACCAACGCTCAGCGGATACGCACCTTATCAAGCTCGAACTACCAAGTATCGAAGGCATTGATGTTTACCTTAAAGATGAAAGCACACACCCTACGGGCTCTTTGAAGCACCGCTTAGCGCGTTCTCTGTTCTTATACGCTATCTGTAATGGTTGGGTTGGCCCAGAAACAACGATCATTGAATCTTCATCGGGCAGCACAGCCGTGTCTGAGGCGTACTTTGCTCGCCTACTAGGTCTTCCGTTTATTGCAGTAATGCCAAAATGCACAGCGAAGAAGAAGATTGAGCAGATAGAATTCTACGGCGGCCAAGCACATCTTGTGGATCGCTCAGATGAAATTTACGATGAGTCTCGTCGTTTAGCAGAAGAGCTGAATGGTCATTACATGGACCAATTTACTTACGCTGAGCGCGCAACCGACTGGCGTGGTAACAACAACATCGCGAACTCGATTTTCAATCAAATGCAGATGGAAGATCACCCAGTTCCGGCTTGGGTAGTAATGAGCCCAGGTACTGGCGGTACTTCAGCGACGATTGGCCGCTTCATTCGCTACCAACAACATGAAACTAAGCTTTGTGTTGTCGACCCTGAGAACTCTGTATTCCACGAATACTTCCAAACAGGCAATGCGAACGTGAAAGGCAGTACATTCAGCAAGATTGAAGGGATTGGTCGCCCACGAGCAGAGCCAAGCTTCATTCCTGGAGTGGTTGACGAAATGCGTAAAATTCCAGATGCCGCAAGTATCGCAACGACACATTGGTTATCTGACATTCTTGGACGCAAGGTTGGCGCATCAACCGGTACTAACATGTACGGTGTGCTTCAGCTAGCCAGTGAAATGAAAGCACGTGGCGAAACAGGTTCTATTGTGACTTTGCTATGTGATAGCGGTGAACGTTACCTAGACACTTACTTCAATGACGAGTGGGTAAATCTAAATATCGGCGACCTACAACCGTACGCGGCGAAGTTAGAAGCTTTCTCGCAAACAGGTGAGCTGGCTTAAATACAGAGCAAGCACCGACTCCAAACTAAAAAGAGCCTTGATGGGCTCTTTTTGTTTATTCATTCTATTAATCAACCACCAACGAGAACAAATTACTCTGGCTTCTGCTTCGCTTCAAATGCCGCTAGTTGTTCAGGCGTCGCTTTTGGCTGATGGTTTTGTTTCCACTCATCGTAAGTCATGCCATATACGCGCTCACGAGCGTCATCGATATCCAAGTCTAAGCCTTGTTGCTCAGCTTCCGCTTTGTACCATTTGCTGAAACAGTTACGGCAGAAGCCCGCCAAGATCATCAGATCGATGTTCTGCACATCTTTATTGTTATCTAGGTGCGCTAACAGGCGACGAAAGGTTGCTGCATCCAGCTTATCCTGTTCTTCTTGAGAAAGATCTTTGTATTTAAATTCAGCCACTTTACTTTCCTTTATTCGATTTATTGTATTAATTCGTTGAGCTCTGTTTGTTATACAAAAAAGCCTGCCATTCGCTAGGAGCAAACGCAGGCTTTTCAATATTGTTACACTATTCCATGTTTATTAGCCGTGCGAGCTTCTTCCCACGTTATCGTGGCTCAGCTCCTTATTTAGAACCGCTTCCACATGACCTGGAGAACGTGTTGAGCCAGAAATCAGTCGGTACATCGCAGGGATAACGAACAGAGTTACCAATGTCGCGAAACCCATACCGAAGAAGATAACCGTACCCACTGCCACTCGGCTTTCATAGCCTGCGCCCGTTGAAGTAATCAATGGGATGGCACCAGCTAGTGTGGTAAACGCCGTCATCAAGATTGGACGTAAACGTCGAGCCGAAGCATCAATGATCGCCTTTTCAAACTCAATGCCACGGTCACGAAGTTGGTTAGCAAACTCTACGATCAAGATACCGTTTTTGGTCACCATACCGATCAACATGATCATACCAATCTGGCTGTAGACATTGAGCCCTTGATTCATCAACACCAAACCTAAGAAGCCACCAAAGATACCCATAGGTACGGTGAACATCACCACCAGCGGGTTAATGAAGCTTTCAAACTGCGCGGCCAGTACCAAGTACGCGACCAGCATCGCTAGCGCAAATACCACTAAGATACTTGATTGGTTCTCTTTAAAGTCTTTTGACTCGCCAGAGTAACTCACTGAAATATCGCCCGGTAGCTGTTCAATCGCTTGTTCATCAAGGAAATCGAGTGCGTCACCCAGCGTGTAGCCTTCCATTAGGTTCGCTTTGATGGTCACCGATTTCTGCTTGTTGTAGTGCGACAAACGAATCGATGAAGCCACTTCTTCAATGTGCGTCAACGTATCGAGTGTAACCAGCTCACCAGACTGAGTTCGCATGTAGATTTGGCTCAAGTCATTAGCATTATTAAAGCTGTTCTCATCACCACGCAAGTAAACATCGTACTCTTCACCACGGTCAACGAAGGTCGTTTCACTGCGGCCGCCAAGCATGATTTCTAACGTATCTGAGATGTCTGAAACGCTAACACCTAGCTCTGCTGCACGCTGCTTATCTACGGTTACCAATAGCTCTGGTGTTTTCTCAGAGTAATCGATGTCCGCGCCTTCCATCATTGGAGAGTCTTCAGCCGCTTGCTTTAACAGTTCGCCCCACTTCTGAAGCTCAGAGTAATCAGAGCCACCCAGTACGAATTGCACAGGCTCACTTGAACCACCTTTGAAGCCCGGCATGAACGGGAATACACGTACATCAGGAATACCATTTAAAGATTTACGAACTTCGTTCAACGCTTCCTGAGCGGTTTCATCACGTTCATCCCAATCTTCTAGGATCATGATAACGAAGCCCGTTTGGTCGCCCGCATTACCACCAAACGCTGGTGATTGAATACTAAATGACTTCAAGAAACCTTGACCAAGCAGCGGCATTAGGCGCTCTTCAACGATGTCCATATTGGCAGACATACGGTTGTAACTGGTTGCATCAGCACCACGAACAAATGCAAAGATAACACCACGGTCTTCTTGAGGCGTCAGTTGCGACGGCACTTGTTGCATCAAGCCATAGCTACCGCCCATACACGCGATAATGATGATTGGAGCTGCCCAACGCCAGTTTAAAGCACGGCGCAATACCGAGCGGTATCCAGACTCAAGTTTGCCAAATACGCGCTCGACAAACAGGTTGAAACGGTTTGGTTTAACGTTCGCTTTTAGGATTTTACTGCCTAACACTGGCGTTAACGTTAGTGCGACTAGCGACGAGAAGATCACCGACATCGCCAACAGTACCGAGAACTCGGTAAACAAGAGACCGACCATGCCATCCATGAACGAGATTGGCAGGAATACCATCACCAATACAAGCGTTGTTGCGATTACCGCGAATCCTACTTCACGCGTCCCTTTATAAGCCGCAAGCAATGGCGATTCACCACGTTCAATGTGATGGAAAATATTCTCAACCACCACGATGGCGTCATCGACCACCAAACCAATAGACAGGATAAGTGCCATCAAGGTGATTAGGTTAATAGAGAAACCAAAGTAGTAAGCCGCAATAAACGACGAAATCAGAGATACTGGAACGGTTACCGCTGGAATCAGCGTTGCACGCGCTTGACCTATGAAGACGTAAAGTACGAGGATAACTAAACCACCCGTAATAAAGAGTGTGCTGTAAACCTCTGAGATCGAACGATCGATAAAGACAGTTGAGTCATAGTCGACAGCCAAACGAGTACCATCTGGCAAGAACTTTTGAATTGCTTCGACTTCTTTATGAACTAAGTCTGCCACCTCAAGTGGGTTCGCATCTGACTGAGGCACAATCCCCATACTAACGTTAACAACGCCGTCACTCTTAAAGGTCGAGTTCTCGTTTTCTGCGCCAATATAAACATCCGCAACGTCTTTTAAGTAGATAGGTGTGTTATCAGAAGCACGTTTTACCACTAGGTATTCGAAATCTTCCGCTTCAGTGTAAGAACGAGCGGTACGAACCGACATCACAATCGCATCGTTACGTACTTCACCACCCGGGCTTTCAATGTTCTCACTGTTTAACGCAGAAGTGATGTCCGAAGTAGTCACGCCGCGACCTGCCATCTGCGCAGGTTTCAGCTTCACGTACATTACTTTGTACAAGCCACCCGAGATATCCACCGAGCTCACACCTGAGATCAAACTAAAGCGGTCAATCAACACACGTTCGGTGTAATCGGTTAACTGCGTTCGGTCCATCTCCGTCGAGCTTAAGTTGATGTAGACCGAGGCTTCACCACTACCATTGTTCTTATAAACAATTGGGTCGTCGGCTTCATCTGGCAACGAACGCTGAGCACGCGCTACGGCATCACGAACATCACTGACACCAGTATTGAGGTCGTAACCAAGCTCAAAAGTAATCGTGATACGCGACATACCGTTACGCGTTGTGGATTCGATCTCATCGATACCACTGATGCCGGATAACTGGTCTTCAAGATTGGAGGTTATTTGACTTTCAATGATGGTGGCAGACGCACCCTCATAACGAGTACTGATCGATACCACCGGGCTTTCAATATCAGGCATCTCGCGAACTGCAAGCTTATTGAAAGAGACAATACCAAACACAACCAAAAGCAGACTCAATACGACAGCCGCTACTGGTCTCTTTACAGAAACATCAGATAACAACATTAGTTAGCGCCTTCTTGTGCTGCTGTATTTTCATCAAGTTTAGCTGGGCGATTAACGGCGAGCTCTTGAACCAAGACGCCGTCTCGCATGTTCACGATACCTTGCACCACGATCTTCTGACCAATCTCGATGCCCTTGTCGATCACAACTTCGTTATCGATTCGTGCACCCAAGAACACTTCGGTACGAGTCGCCTTGTTATCTTCGCCAATAACATAGACGAAACGCTTAGTACCAGAATACTCAAGCGCTTGAACTGGGATAATCGGCGCTTCTACCGGAGGGAAATCCATATCAGCGGCCACTAACATGCCCGGCTTCAAGTAATCATTGTTGTTATCAAAGTGGATTCGAACTCGAAGGTTCAAGGTTTCAGCATTAATACGAGAATCAATGCCTACCACTGTGCCAGTGAACTGAGTCTCGCCCCACGCACTGGTGCGAGCCGTCACTGTCATGCCTTTAGACAGCTTAGAAAGGTAACGCTCAGGAATTTGAAGATCTAACTGCATCACAGACAAATCATCTAAAGTCACAAGCTCAGTACCTGCTGTCACCATTTTTCCGCGGCTAAAGTCGATAAAACCGACCGTGCCAGAGAAAGGCGCGCTGATGTGTAAGTCTTTAAGATTGGCATTGGCGGCAGCTAGGCGAGCATTGGCGATCTCTACATTAGTTTTCTGAGCGTCAATTTCAGTTTGCGTGATCGCGTTGCGTTTCACTAGTCGTTGGAATTCCGCTAGCTTACGTTGCTCGTCTTTTAGGTACGCTTGCGCTTCTGCAACTGCAGCTTTTGCTTTGTCGTCATCTAATTGAACCAACATCTGCCCTTTGGTGACATCTTGATTGGCTTTGATGTTGATAGAGTCAACTCTGCCCGCTACTTCAGAGGTAATGATCACAGATTGTTCTGCTTCTAACTTACCTACCAAAGAAAGAGATTGGCTAACTTGGTGAATATCAACTTGCTCAGTAACAACAGTGACAGTGCTAGGGCCCATGCGTTTAGCTAGTGCGGCTGGAGACGCCATAAGAATAGACAAGCTAAGCAGGGTTAAAACAGATTTATGCTTCATAATAATGGTCTGCAAGTGAGATTTAATATCTATAAATGAAATTAACCGTATTCTATCAACTGATGAATGCTGTAACGTCAAGAAGTGTAAATCTAGATTAAATTCCATTTACGTTTCTTGGCGAATTGCACAAACCAAACACAATGTAGAAAGCGAGTTACCTCAAGGTGTTACCTATCACTACGTAAACCTTAGTACAGATGTTCACTTCCCGAGCAATATGCGTACTTTTCGCCATCTTTGCCCAAAAAGGCAGCATTCAACACAAAACCATAAGAAAAACTCTTTACAGGTTTAACGTGTTTGCTATGATGCGCTCCGCACTTGAGAGATGCGTTGGGAAAAACATCTCTTTAGCCTATCCATTATGAGTTAGGAAAAACACCCTGGAGGGGTTCCCGAGTGGCCAAAGGGAGCAGACTGTAAATCTGCCGGCACTGCCTTCGATGGTTCGAATCCGTCTCCCTCCACCATATTCTTCTTACCTCTTTTGAGAGTTAAGAGAACAACCTAGTTGATGGGCTTATGGGAAAACATCAATTTAGGCTTACTTTGTGAAGAGTAAGACACACCCTGGAGGG
>NZ_CAWNBB010000088.1:0-8949 GCF_963872585.1 Vibrio sp. 10N.222.47.A9
TTGTTACCGAAGTAACTGTTATTACGCTCTTTCGAAAAAGAACCAATAACGTTTTGATATTCATCAACGAGTGCCCACACAGATTGATAGGTTTAAATTGTTAAAGAGCTTTTCCTTTTTGAGCTTCGCTCAAATCGGACGGCCATTTTAGCGATTTAAGTTTTAGTGTCAATCACTATTTTCAAAACTTTTTTCAAGCGCTTAGCTTGGCTAATTTGACCTGCTGATTCGTTTTGGTTTCTTATGAAGCCTTCCCGTTTCAACGAGGTCGCATTATAGAGATTTCGATCACACTGGCAAGCCCTTTTTGAAGTTTTTCTCGTTTTTTTATTCGTTCGATTAAAAAGAGCACAAAACGCCTCAAAAGTAGGCTTTTCTCTTACATCTCTTGCAATTTCTTAGAGAATAAAGAGACTTTTTCCCAGTTCGTATACTCAACTTCCTTGGTTGTGTCCGTTTCTCCGCCTGTCATATTCATAATGAAGCGAATCATGGTTTTATCGAACCAGTTATAACGAGGGTAATAGAGAGCACCCGCGAATACACCGATTAGAGTCGGCTGCCATGGTGACTTAAGAAGAAACTTCTTAATATAGGCACTACCTTCAGGGGTGTCTTTACCTTGGTCTTCTTTACGAGCCGTTAAGTTAACGCAGAAGAAGGCAACCTTATTGGATTGCAACTGAGCAAGGTTGGCATCAATGAACTTATATAGCTTCTTATTAAGGTGGCCGTAACGAATAGATGCACCAATCAACACTCTATCGTATTGAGCAAAGTCGACATTACTAATAGTGTGCAGATCTTGAAGCTCACATTCGAACTCATTCATTTCTTCTTTTATATAGTTCAAGATTTTCTTGGTCTGCCCTTCACGGCTTGAATACAAAAATAGAGCTTTTGCCACAATGTTGTCCTTAGCTACGCCAAAACGTAGGGGTCAATAAAATTAATAAGGTGAATATCTCTAAACGACCAAACAGCATAGATACGATCAACACCCATTTGGCCTTATCATTCACATCGCCGAAGTGCATTGCCACTTCACCTAAGCCCGGGCCAAGGTTATTCAGCGTTGCCGCTACGGCAGAGAAAGCGCTTAGCTCATCCATCCCCGTAGCAATAAGAGCCAACATACAAACCACAAAAACTAATGCGTATGCAGAGAAGAAGCCCCAAACCGCATCAACGACACGTTGTGGTAGCGCCGAACCACCAACCTTGATGGTATAGACAGCACGCGGGTGAACAAGACGCTTCATTTCACGAGCACCCTGTAAAGTAAGCAGTAATATTCGAATGACTTTCATACCGCCACCCGTTGAACCTGCACAACCACCTATAAAAGAAGAGAACAGAAGCAACACAGGTAAGAATAGCGGCCACTCAGAGAAACCGGTGGTGGTGAAGCCTGCGGTTGTTGAAATAGATACTGTCTGGAACAAGGCTTGATCGAAAGCATCATAATACGAATCGTAAGAGTGATGATTCAGCAGTAATAAGAAACAAACTAAGAACAGGACGACTTGAATAAAAATAAAAGCGCGAAACTCAGGGTCTTTCCAGTAATATTTAGGATGCACGCCACCAGAAGCAAATGCCGCAAAGTGAAGAGAATAGTTACATGCAGATATAAGAAGGAACACGACCGTAATCATGTTGATAGCAGGGCTATTGAAATACCCCATGCTCGCATCGTGAGTCGAGAAGCCACCAATCGCAATAGTAGAGAAGCTATGACTGATGGCATCAAAGAAACTCATCCCAGCAAGCCAAAAAGCTACTGCACAAGCAATGGTTAAGCTCAGGTAGATGTACCAAAGCGCTTTTGCCGTTTCAGCAATGCGCGGAGTCATCTTGCTATCTTTTACTGGACCCGGGATTTCAGCACGATATAGCTGCATACCACCGATACCCAGAACAGGGAGGATGGCTACCGCCAATACGATGATACCCATACCACCAAACCATTGCAGGAACTGGCGGTAAAACAGAATCGCCTTAGGCAGATCATCGAGGCCGACAATAACGGTCGCGCCCGTGGTTGTTAATGCAGAGAAGGATTCGAAGAAAGCATCGGTTACCGACACATTGGGGTTATCGGCGATCAAAAACGGCAGCGCACCCGCACTACCGATTACCGTCCAGAATAAAACAACAATCAAGAAGCCATCACGCGCTTTCAATTCATGGTTATAACGTCGGTTTGGAAACCAGCAGGTTGCTCCACAGAATAAGAGAACAAAAAAGGTCGTCACAAATGGCACACCCGCACCATCTCGATAGATCAGAGCGACGAGCGCAGGTGCGAGCATTGATACACTAAAAAGTGCTAATAATAATCCGACGATTCGAATAATTGAGCGAAATTGCATGAGCTATTGAACGAAGCGAAATGCTTCACACTTCCTAGTTGTCTTTGACTTTCGTTACCAGTGCCTTAGCACCGCTTTTATTGATCATGGTTTGGGTAAACGAATCTACCTGAAGGAGCTCTATTTCAATAATAAGCTCAACTTGAACACCATAATCCGCTTGGACTTCAACAGCCTGATGCTGAGCCATGATGGATTGTGCAATCGGCACAAAGCCATAGTCTAACTCTAGCCGTAATTTTGTGGTTATTTTTTTCTCGATAGTTTGAAGCAGCTTGAGAGCTTGTTGTACTCCACCACCATAAGCCTTAACTAAACCACCAGTACCGAGCTTGATTCCGCCTGAATAGCGAGTGACTACAGCCGTTAACTCGCCAACACCTGAACCAGACAGTTGCGCCAAGATAGGCTTTCCAGCAGTACCCGAGGGTTCGCCATCATCACTAAAGCCCCACTTCATCGAGTCTTCAGGTCGCCCTGCAGCAAAGCCCCAACAGTTATGTCGCGCTGAAGAATGCTCTTTTTTTACCTGTTCAACGAACTGCTTAGCAGCTTCTACACTTGGAGTATGAGCAAGATGAGTAATAAAAACGCTCTTTTTTATCTCTTCTTCAAATAAAGCCGACGCTGACGGTATTAAATAGGGCTGTTCATTCATATCGTTAACTTAATTATTAAGAGCGGCGAAGTGTATCACGCGTGAATAATAAGGGTTAGAGGATCTGTGCTGTCGCACAATGTTAAACAATTGTTTAAAAAATGTATTGAAATTAATCAAGCAGAGGTACAGACTAGAATAACTGGTCTTACCAGGCGCTCTACAATAATAGAAAGATAACAAGATTCTCTCAAACAATCGTGGATTGTATGTCATGGAGATAGACAATGATTTACCAAGCTAACACCCTACAGGTAAAGGAATTACAAGATGGTATTGCGGAATTAAGCTTCTGTGCACCGGCATCTGTAAACAAACTCGACCTTGCAACTTTAGAATCACTAGATAAAGCGTTAGATGCTCTTAATGCTCACGCAGGATTACGTGGTTTAATCTTAACTTCAAACAAAGACGCGTTCATTGTGGGCGCAGACATCACTGAATTTCTTGGCCTATTTGCTAAGCCAGAAGCAGAACTTGATGAATGGTTAAGATTCGCTAATTCAATCTTCAGCAAGCTCGAAGACCTTCCTGTCCCAACTCTTTCAATGATGCGTGGCCATGCCCTTGGCGGCGGCTGTGAATGTGTACTCGCTACCGATTTCCGTATCGGTGACAAGACCACCAGCATAGGTCTACCAGAAACCAAACTTGGCATCATGCCTGGTTTTGGTGGTTGTGTGCGCCTACCTCGTGTTATCGGTGCTGACAGCGCGATGGAAATTATCACTCAAGGCAAAGCATGCCGTGCAGATGAAGCGCTTAAAGTTGGTTTGTTAGATGCGATTGTTGAAACAGACCAACTACTAGAATCAGCGATCAACACTGTTTCTTTGGCTGCCAATGAGAAACTTGATTGGCAGCTACGCCGCAAACAAAAAACGTCAGCGCTTTCACTAAGCAAACTAGAAGCGATGATGAGCTTTACCATGGCTAAGGGCTTAGTGGCTCAAAAAGCAGGGCCTCACTACCCAGCTCCGATTACTTCTGTGATTGCAATTGAAGAAGCAGCGCGCAGCGATCGCGATGCGGCGTTAGACATCGAACGCAAACACTTCGTTAAGCTAGCAAAATCTGAAGAAGCGAAAGCCCTTGTCGGTTTATTCTTGAATGACCAATACATTAAAGGCTTAGCAAAACAAGCTGGTAAGTCTGCGAATAAAGCAACTGAACGCGCAGCAGTACTTGGCGCTGGCATCATGGGTGGCGGTATTGCTTACCAGTCAGCATTGAAAGGCGTGCCAGTGATGATGAAAGACATCGCACAAGCGTCTCTTGATCTTGGTATGAACGAAGCTTCTAAGCTGTTGAATAAACGCTTATCACGCGGTCGCCTGGATGGGTTCAAGATGGCAGGTATTCTGTCTTCTATTACTCCAAGTCTACATTATGCAGGTGTTGAGCAATCAGATGTGATTGTGGAAGCTGTTGTAGAAAACCCGAAAGTAAAAGCGGCAGTTTTGAGCGAAGTGGAAGGTTTGGTTGGTGAAGACACGGTTCTTACATCAAATACCTCAACGATTCCAATCAACCTGTTAGCGAAATCTTTAAAGCGCCCAGAAAACTTCTGTGGCATGCACTTCTTTAATCCAGTACACCGCATGCCTTTGGTTGAGATCATCCGTGGTGAGCATACTTCAGAAGAAACAATTAATCGCGTAGTCGCTTACGCAGCGAAAATGGGCAAATCCCCTATCGTTGTTAATGACTGCCCTGGCTTCTTCGTAAACCGTGTACTTTTCCCTTACTTTGGCGGTTTCAGCATGTTGCTACGTGACGGTGCTGACTTCACTAAAATCGATAAAGTCATGGAGCGTAAGTTCGGTTGGCCAATGGGCCCAGCATACCTACTAGACGTTGTTGGTTTAGACACAGCACACCATGCCCAAGCAGTAATGGCGCAAGGTTTCCCTGAGCGTATGGGTAAAGAAGAGCGTGATGCGATTGACGCGCTTTATGTCGCTGAAAAATACGGCCAGAAGAACGGCAGCGGTTTCTACACGTACAGCGTAGACAAACGCGGTCGTCCGAAGAAAACTTTCTCTGAAGACATTCTTCCTATCTTGGCTGACGTATGCCAACAGCCACAAGACTTTGATGACCAGACAATTATCCAACGTGTGATGATTCCTATGATCAACGAAGTGGTGCTTTGTTTAGAAGAAGGCATCATCGCGACACCGCAAGAAGCGGATATGGCACTGGTTTATGGTTTAGGCTTCCCTCCATTCAGAGGCGGCGTATTCCGCTACTTAGACAGTGTGGGTATTGGTAACTTCGTTGAAATGGCGAAGAGCTACCAAGACTTAGGTGCAATGTACCAAGTTCCTCAACTATTGCTTGATATGGCAGCGAAGGGCGAAAGCTTTTACGACGGTCAACAAGCCAGTTCTCTGTAACCCACATTTGGAAAAGGAATAGCAAAATGAAAAATGTAGTTGTTGTTGATTGCCTTCGTACCCCAATGGGACGTTCCAAAGGTGGAGCTTTCCGTCACACTCGTGCTGAAGATCTATCTGCACATTTGATGAAAGGCATTTTAGAGCGCAACCCAGAAGTAAACCCTGTCGAAATTGAAGACATTTACTGGGGTTGTGTGCAACAAACGCTAGAGCAAGGCTTCAACGTGGCACGTAACGCTGCTTTGCTTGCTGGTCTACCGATTGAGATTGGTGCGGTAACGGTCAACCGTTTATGTGGCTCATCTATGCAAGCTCTGCATGATGCAACCCGCTCTATCATGGTTGGCGATGCTGAAATTTGCCTGATAGGTGGTGTCGAACACATGGGTCATGTACCAATGAACCATGGTGTTGATTTTCACCCAGGCATGTCTAAACACGTAGCGAAAGCTGCCGGTATGATGGGCCTAACGGCTGAGATGCTAGGTAAAATGCACGGTATTAGCCGTGAAGACCAAGACGCATTCGCAGCACGCTCACATGCTCGAGCTCAAGCAGCAACAGTTGAAGGTCGTTTCAAAAACGAAATCCTGCCAACAGAAGCTCACGCAGCAGACGGTTCACTGTTCACTCTGGATTACGATGAAGTCATTCGCCCAGAAACTACGGTTGAAGGCTTATCTCAGCTTCGCCCGGTATTTGACCCAGCAAACGGTACGGTAACAGCAGGTACTTCATCAGCACTGTCTGATGGTGCATCGGCAATGCTTATCATGAGCGAAGAGAAAGCCAACGCACTTGGCCTGAAGATTCGCGCTCGCGTGAAGTCGATGGCTATCGCTGGCTGCGATCCTTCAATCATGGGTTACGGCCCAGTACCAGCGACGAAAAAAGCACTTAAACGTGCGGGCCTAACCATCGAAGATATGGGTGTGATTGAGCTAAACGAAGCGTTTGCTGCTCAATCTCTTCCATGTGCGAAAGACCTAGGTCTACTGGATGTAGTTGACGAGAAAGTAAACCTTAACGGCGGTGCGATTGCTCTTGGTCACCCACTGGGCTGTTCTGGTTCTCGTATCTCGACGACCCTAATCAACCTGATGGAAGCACAAGACGTGAAATACGGTTTAGCGACCATGTGTATTGGTTTAGGCCAAGGTATTGCAACGGTATTTGAACGCCCATAGCGGTCGTTGGTTGTAATACTTGTAGGGTAATCTTTTGTGCAGCTATATTTATATAGCTGCACTTTTTATTGCTCGGCGTCCAATAATGTATCGATTCGTTCAGCGAACTTAGCGAGAGAAAAAGCACCACTCACCTCTATGCATAAAACGCATAGATTCAATGTTGATGTTTCATTATTTTTTCTTCGATGATTCAACTAAAGTTACTTCAGTTTCCTAATATTCCTCCCACGGAGCAGATCATGTTTAAAGCACTTGTACTAAATCAAGAAGATAAAAAAACTATCGCATCAGTATCTCAAATTGATGAATCTCAATTACCAGAAGGTAACGTGAAGGTTGATGTGAGCTACTCTTCTTTGAATTACAAAGATGGTTTGGCGATTACAGGTAAAGGGCGCATTGTTCGTAACTTCCCTATGGTTCCTGGTATCGACCTTTCTGGTGTGGTTTCACAATCTGATGACCCGCGCTACAAAGCAGGCGACGAAGTTGTTCTAACGGGTTGGGGGGTTGGTGAAGGTCACTGGGGTGGCATGGCTGAGAAAGCGAGCCTAAACGGTGATTGGTTAGTGCCAATGCCAGCGGGTCTAGACGCTAAGAAAGTCATGGCGATCGGTACAGCAGGTTTCACAGCAATGCTTTGTGTGCAAGCTATCGTAGATGCAGGCATCAAACCAGAAGACGGTGAAATCTTAGTAACAGGTGCAAGTGGCGGCGTAGGCAGCGTGTCTATTACGCTACTAAACCAACTAGGCTACAAAGTAGCAGCGGTTACTGGCCGTGCTTCTGCAAACGGTGAACTACTTAAATCACTAGGTGCGACACGCATTGTAGAGCGTGCTGAACTTGAAGAACCAGCTAAGCCACTAGAAAAACAACTGTGGGCTGGTGCTATCGATACGGTAGGCAGCAAAGTACTTGCGAAAGTATTGGCACAAATTGATTACAACGGCGCGGTTGCAATGTGTGGTCTAGCAGGCGGTTTTGACTTACCAACCACAGTAATGCCATTCATTCTGCGTAACGTTCGCCTACAAGGTGTGGACTCGGTAATGTGCCCTCGTGAGAAACGTATTAAAGCGTGGGAACAACTTGCTGAGCTGCTACCTGAGTCTTTCTACGGCCAAGCGACTAAAGAAGTGTCTTTAGATGGCGCTATTCAAGCAGCAGAAGACATCACTAACGGTCAAATCACTGGTCGCGTAGTTATAAAGCTTTAGTAATCAACTAAAGCTCAAATATCTCAGAACAACAAAGGGCTGATAGTAATCAGCCCTTTTGCATTTTGGTCATTTGGTTCTAGTAAACCAAAACTAGATCTAAGTTAAGTTAACCCAAACCTACATCCGCAATACGCTTCTGAATCAACTCACCACACTCTTCTTTTACTACTCTTCTTAACCATTGTTGCGAGGCAGAAGAATCGCAGCGCGAGTGCCAGATCAGCGAGTAATCAAACGGCATAAACTCAAATGGTAATGGCTTAACAACCAAGTCATAGCGCTCTGCCACCAAATAAGCCAGATCGGCTGGTACAGTGATCACCAACGGCATTCTATCGACAATCGCTAATGCGGCTTCAAGGTGATAAGCACGCAGCACCATTTTACGTGGGTTTTGATTGGCTAAAGCATTATCTAATAACGCTTTAACACCATCACTAATCGCAATCATCGCATGCGGGAGTAAAACATAGTCTTCAAGGCTTAACGATCGATCGGCTAACGGATGATTTTTAGATAACAGACACGATACACCGACCGGCCCCAAGACCTCTTGATGAAGTGGTGCAATGCTGCCACTCGGACGACAGATCGCCATATCAACACGTTCGGTACTGAGCTGTTTAAACAAATGCTCATGCTGCAGCGGTGCAAACTCCAAAGATATGTTCGGCGCTTGTTCATAAATCTTAGGCAATGCATAAGGCAAGATGGTTTGCATCGCGTAGTCAGTAGTCGCAATCAGAAAGCGTTCACTGCAATAGTAAGGATCGAAATCACTCGGGCTCAGCAGTTGGCGGAATGACTCTAAGGGCTGATCAATACGCTGGCTGATTTCGAGTGCTTTTTTGGTGGGAATCAGGTGCTGACCTTGGCGTGTAAACAGCGGATCGTTAAGTAGTTCTCTTAAGCGCCCTAACACTCGACTGGTTGCCGATTGGCTTAAGTTAAGACGAAGCGCAGCCTGGCTAACACTGCCCTCTTCAATCAATACTTTTAAGGCGACCAATAAATTAAGGTCTCTACGATAGATGTCTTCTAATTCCACGCCACTTACCTAGCTGTATACAACTGTCATTAGTTATACCAATTCCATTAATT
>NZ_CAWNBB010000089.1:0-6900 GCF_963872585.1 Vibrio sp. 10N.222.47.A9
GCCATAAACCTTAAGGCCAGTAGCATCAATAGCTAGGTGCTGTATTGCTCCTCTCGCTTTAGTCTTAAATGAAACCTCAACTTGCTTGGCTCTACGACTGATGCAGGTGTAATGCGGACAGCTTAATGGAACATGGGCCAGTCTAAATATCGAGTCGATAAATCCTTGTAACGCTCTCAGTGGCATAGAAAATACGCGTTTCACCATGAGTGCTGTCGTGATAGCTAAATCACTGAATCGACGTGGCCTACCGCGCTTATTCTGTTTACTTTGCGCCCACCCGCTTATTGCTTCTTCATCAATCCAAAAGGTCAGAGAGCCACGGTTAATGAGTGATTGGTTGTATTGCTTCCAGTTGGTTGTTTTGTAACGAGGCTTAGGCATAGGGCTACGAGAGAGAGTGGACGTAGCTGATCAGATCGTAGGTTCTTGATTTAGTTCCATTGAATTACGCAACAAAGCCATAATTAACTTAAAGACTCAAAGTTTGCGACAGAACCAATTAGACCTTTACAAAAGAGAGGTAATGAGCAATAATGGCGTTGCTCTGTCGTTCAGAGTTATTAAATGAAACATCCAGTTGTAAAAGTAAAACCCTCAGAATTCCTTCGTTATTGTTGTTTTCCTCAGTGTTTCCCTTAGCTTCATAGATACATTAAATAATTCCAGCTCTCAGCGCATCGCGTTTCGCGATTAATTTTTATTTTATATAAGGGACACAATATGTCTAACAAAACAAATGGCGTAGTAAAGTGGTTTAACGAAGAGAAAGGTTTTGGCTTTTTAACTCAAAACAACGGTGGTGCTGACGTATTCGTTCACTTCCGTGCAATCGCTTCTGAAGGTTTCAAAACTCTTAACGAAGGTCAAGCAGTGTCTTTCGAAGTAGAGCAAGGCCAAAAAGGTCTTCAAGCTGCAAACGTTGTAGCTGCATAAGATTTAAATAGGCGTGAGCGGAAATACCGCTTGCGCTACTTCCCTTATCTTAAAGTACTTATTTATAACACCCCACGAAAATATCCAACATTATCCCAATACTTTTTGTATTTGTCGTTACGTTTCTTATTTACTTCGTTTTTATAAATAAAATTTATTAATATACACCAGTGGTAGTGTTTATAACATACTGCTAGCTTCGTTATATCTAACGAAAATAAAAAAGGATCAACCATGTCTCGAACAACAGGCCGCAAACTTTTTTGGTTTCAACAACAAAAGAAAAAAACAACGATAAATAAGAAATAGGAATAGTATGAAGATCACGTTTAATCTATTTAAAGATAACCTTTCTTGGGATAGGATTATTCACCAACTTAATGGTGATATTTTAAGGCGCCACGTTTTAGTGAGCGGAAACGTGGATGATATGAATGTGAAGTTTTCATATTGCGAAACGACTTTAACAGGCAGCATTACTGATCAACATGATTGCTTACTTGGTAATTTTAGTATTTTGGCTTAACTAACAATTTCATCGAAAGCATAAGCTCATAATTAACCTTACTAATAATTGATACACAATTGTCCGACTGAGTCCTAGCTCTTTGCTGATTGTGTGCTTGATATCTCGCTTCCTAAACGTTCCCTGATTTCATTGTGAACCGGCAATACATTTTGATCCGCACACACAAAGCTAAGCAGGTTTCCATACCTATAGTTCTCCATTATTTGCTAATCTTGAAAATTCACTGGACCATCTTTGTCCAAAAATTATTCAGCATCGATCTGACTAATTATTTTTGCGTCTTAAGATATTTACATGAATATCCACTAAAATAATCCTTTACATATAATAAATAAAATACAATAATGTCCTCGCTCTGTTGTTCAGAGTTGTTAAATGAAACATCAGTTGTAAAAGTAAAACCCTTAGAATTCCTTCGTTATTGTTGTTTTCCTCAGTGTTTCCCTTAGCTTCATAGATACATTAAATAATTCAAGCTCCCAGCGCATCGCAATTTCAGCGATTAATTTTATTATTATATAAGGGACAATCTATGTCTAATAAAAAAACTGGTTCTGTAAAATGGTTTAACGAAACTAAAGGCTTTGGCTTTTTGACTCAAGATAATGGTGGTGATGACGTATTTGTACACTTCAACGCCATTGTTTCAGAAGGCTTCAAGACTCTAATTGAAGGTCAAAAGGTTTTTTTCAATGTAGAGCAAGGTCAGAAAGGCCTTCAAGCAGCAGATGTTGTTGTTGCTTAACTGATTTTAAATAGAGGTGCTTGACACCACCTCTAGACTCTTACCCTTCAAAATAGCCAATCAATGTTTTTCCTCTGTAAAAGATGTATTTTTCACGATCTTATTTTTTGGACAAACGATTAAAAAACTAAAATAAAATAGAAGATAATTATGCCAACATTTAATATTAAGTATATCAACGAGAAAAATAACACATTAAAATTAGAAACTGTCTTTATGCGTGGTTTAAAAGGCGCAAAAATATCAGCATCTTCTTGTGCGCCATTTTGTACAAATAGAATTGAACTTAGAAATATTCTTGGAACACTATTAGCATACAAAGAAAACGGGATTTGGCTTAATGATGTCAGCGTGTGAATTATAAGAAAATAGACTCCAATGAATGTATTAAAAGTAAATATAACCTATATTATTAATTAAATTTATTCAAACCGTATCCCTTTTAAATTCCTATTTCATTCTCATACCTTAACGTCTGTATCGTAATCAGAATGTACTGCGTTTCTACTGACCTACACCATCAATACTGGATGCCAGGTTAATATATTTGGTTCTGTCGTGAACTTTGAGTCTTTAAATTTAATATTTTCTTGATTTCTATTCATGATACTGATTCTTAATGTTTGAAGGCTGCCACTTTCCCTCTGAAGTTATTCTCGAAACCGCACGTTATTATATCGCCTATAAACTCAGTTATCGTGAAATTGAAGAGATTCAATTAGAGCGCAGAGTTGTTGTGGGTCACGCCACTATTAATCGTTGGGTAATCAAATTCACTCCAGCGTTAGAGCACAGAGCGAGGCGTAGAAAGAAGCCCGTGTCGGACTCGTGGCGAATGGATGAAAAGTAAAAGGTAAGTGGGTCTACTACTACCGAGCCGTTGATAAATTTGGAAAGGTGATCGATTATTATCTTAGCCTGAACCGTAAGGAGCCTGCAGCTAAAGCCTTTATTTATAAGGCCATTGCACAAAATGGTTTACCAAGTAAAGTCGTCATAGATGGAAGTAAGGGTAACTACGCGGCCATTGATTCTATGAATGTTCAGCTCTGGTTAACCGGTTACTTTATGCTCTCACTGGTAGAAATTTATAACATAAAATATCTGAATAATATCGTTGAGCAGAGTCATCTTTGGGTGAAGCAGAAAACGCGTCAAGCACTAGGTTGGAAGTCAATGGAAGGAGCCTTGGCAAGTTTGTATGGACGAGAAGTTTGGACGATGTTGAAACAAGAGCAGATAGATGTTGAAGGTCAGACAGTCTTTGAACTATTCTACGCACTCGCAGTATAATTGTATCTTCAGGGGTGGTCTGTCACGCCTCTAACTAGATTTGCGACAGAGCCCCGACCCTTCGACATTCTCATCAGCCTTTTACATTCGGGTGGAATTGGATCCCCTTCATCCCAACCAGTGACTGTTCTTACAGTTTTAAAACACAGTTCCGCGACCTTTTCCTTCGTCATTTGGCACTCTAACTCTCGAAAAATATAATTCTTACTCATTTCGCGATACTTCAATGATAAAACCTCTAAATACAAGAGGTTGCACTTTATTGATAAGATATGCAGTATTGAACATAAGCAGGCATAGTGTGAACCCAGATTTAGATACAAAAACGGCTCCCAATTAGGAACCGTTCCCCTTTCAAAAATGATAATGTGCTTTCACACTATCATTCTCCTTTAGCAGCTTTATTATCTTTGGTGCTTGTATCTTCAGCCTTATGCTCTAATACATCACAGTTTTTATTGATAGTGATAGACTTAGGCTTCATAGCTTCAGGTATCTCTTTCACCAGAGTAATAGTTAACAATCCGTTAGAAAGATCTGCATCCGTAACTTCAACATAATCAGCTAAGTTGAACTTACGTTCGAATGTACGATTGGCGATACCCTGATACAGATATTTATTTTCTTTATCAGCACGTTTTTGCCCACGTACACTTAGCACGCTCTTTTCTACTTGAATATCAAGCTCTTCCTGAGTAAATCCGGCTACGGCCAGGGTGATGGCATAGCGATTCTCTTTTAGAACTTCAATGTTATATGGTGGGTAACCGTTGATAGCAGTTTCACTGGTCATGGCATGATCAATTAATGATGCTAGACGGTCAAACCCAACACTACTACGGTATAGTGGAGATAGGTCAATTGAGCTCATAATATATCCTCCATAAGAAGCAATACAAAATAAAAACAAGAATGATAAAAAGGCCTCTTGATAAGACAACCTTCTCAAGGTTTTTATAGTGTTTACGAACAATTATCTCAATAGTTTTTATATAGCAATTTCTCATTGAATTAGTTTTTTTATATGAAATTGCTATATCCTATCTATAATGACGAGACTCTCTCTACTTTCTGATGGGCAATATTCCACGATATGAATTACGCGGGTGGCATGGGGGCGCGAGCGGTTGGTTTAGTTAGAAATGAAAAAAAGGCAGACTGGACACTTAGCTAAGCGACATTTCGCTTTTCAAAGTTCATTGGGCTTAGGTACCCAAGAGCACTGTGCCTTCTCGTTCGATTATAATCAACTTCTATGTACTCGAAGATCGTTTGGCGCATCTGCTCTCTCGTCATAATTGGCTCATATTGAATTGCTTCAACTTTCAGTGAATGGAAGAAGCTCTCAACACATGCGTTATCCCAACAGTTCCCTTTTCTACTCACACTTTGTTTTAAATTATAAGTGCTTATGAGGTCTCGATAGTCTTTCGAACAGTACTGACTACCTCGATCGCTATGAGTTATGACATGCTCAGGGAACCCTCGACGGAATAAAGCCATCGACAAAGCATCACAGACCAGTGAGGCCGTCATTCTCGTATCCATAGACCAACCAATAACTTGCCTTGAATAAAGGTCAATAATGACAGCTAAGTACAGCCAGCCTTCGCTTGTGGCAACATAAGTGTGTCTCCTGCCCATTTTTGATTCGGAGCCGTTGCGTTAAAATCTTGAGCGAGCAAGTTCGGAGCAACGGGCATTTTATGCTTACTGTCCGTTGTACACTTAAACTTGCGAGCTGCTTTCGCTACTAAATCCTGACGTTTCATACTGGCGGCAATGGTCTTAACATTATGGTTATCACCGCTCTCTGCCAGTTCTTTCTGAATACGTCTTGAGCTATCTCGCTCTTTGCTAACGTCAAAGGCTTCTTTTACCTTGGTATCAAGCTTTTGGCGCTCTGTCTCACGTTGAATCGCCTTGTGGCGGTTCTCAACCCAATAATAAAACCCACTTCGAGAAACTCTGAACACCTTAGCCATACGGGAAATACTGAAACTCAGCAGGTGTTCGAGCATAAATTCATAGCAATTTACTTTAGATTTTTCGCGAAGTAGGTGGCGGCCTTTTTTACGATTTCTAGCTCTTCTGCTTGCTCTGCCAACTGCCTCTTTAGCTTAGCGACTTCAACGGCCAATTCTTGTTCTCGTTGGCTAATACTAGAATTCTTCTTTGTGGCTTTTCGCCAACCGTAGATCTGAGATTCATGTAACGAGAGCTGTCTTGCGGCTGCAGCGACTCCCACTTTCTCTGCCAGCTTCAGGGTTTCTGCTTTAAATTCAGGAGAATGGATAATACGTTTCTTCTTACTTGTCATGGTTCACCTCATTAGTGATTGTACTCACTTAACTCAGTGTCCAAAACTGCTGGTGCGGATCAGTTGAGCAAAGTCACCGAAAGGTGAAAGGGAAAATGCATCAATGCTTAGGCTGGAAAAGCAAAGAAGGTGCAACCAACACGCTAGCAGGTATTGAGTTGTGGACGATGATCAAAAATGAGCAACTAGATAATCCAAATGGATTATCTAGTTGGGAACAGTTTTACGCGCTCGCAGCATAATTACGCCTTGAGATTAGAGTCATAGTCGCTTATTAAAACTTTGCGACAGAACCAAAATTAAAACGTTAAACTCTAAACTTTAAGGATTTGAGACGCAGGATACGTAGGTCGTGTAGTCCTGAATGCTGAAGCTGATGGAGCCATTGTTGAGGCTCACGCTGTCATAGGAAGAACCATCAGGAGTCGCCGAAAAATAGTAGTAGTAGGTCGGCCAACCGCGCGCGGTAGACATATTATAAGATACGCCGTATAGCTCCGTTTGTAACTCGTCTTTTGTCGCTAAACTCCAGTTCGTTCGTCCGCCGAGACTATGGCTGTTGTAGGTTTCGCACAGTACATTTGCGTTAGTCCAGCTGAATAAGTAAAAATCACCAGTTGGGCCGTAATTTCCCAATTCAGTATAAGTATCGTCATGAGCACTACCACCAATGCTGTCCAGATAGGCCACTGATGGTGAGTTGGTAAACAACTTACCAGTACCTGTATCGAAGATGTCTATACATTCACCAGCCAAATTAGCACATATATTCACATTCACCGTATCACTGGTGATGTTATCTTTACTGGCGGTTAGCGTCGTGTTCCCTCCTGCAACAGCGGACAATAAACCCGCTGGCGTTACTGTCGCGGTATTGGTATCAGCCGACGTCCACGTCACTGAGCTGCTGATATCAGATGAAGTACTATCACTGAGCGTCGCTGTTGCAGTTAACTGCTGAGTCTGACCTTTCAAAACCTTCACCGCTGAAGGCGTCACTTGAATCGAGTCAATCACCGCATCCGACACCGTCACATTCACCGCACTACTTTCCTCACCATCTTTACTGGCGGTTAG
>NZ_CAWNBB010000090.1:0-2521 GCF_963872585.1 Vibrio sp. 10N.222.47.A9
AGTTCATTGAAATCAAGTTTGATTCCGAAGAATCTGTTTTATCCAAAGGATAAAACGTTTTGATATTCATCAACGAGTGCCCACACAGATTGATAGGTTTAAATTGTTAAAGAGCTTCACTTGTTGAGCGTTCCTTTTAAGTAAGGAGCCTCTCGAAGTGGACGGCCATTCTAGCGTTTTAATTCTCAGTGTCAAACACTTATTGGGAATTAATTTCTACTTTTTAAAAGTAGAAGCGATTAAACGCTTTAAGCTAGTTGCCTTACCAACATTCTGCGCTGAAGCCTTGTGGCGTCTGCCGTGTCAGTGAGGCGGCATTATAGAGATGCAGCTCTTATTGGCAAGCATTAAATGCGTTTTTTATTGAAAAAAGAGGTTAAGCGAAGACATTTCAACCAAGGGCTTATTTATACCACTTTCAACCCAAGTTTCGAACAAATTACCCACAACACCCTGTGGATAACTACTCGCCATTATCAAAAAAGTAAGATAAACGAGCCCTAGGGTTTAGATATTCTCTAACTTGTTCCGGTAACTTACTTGGATGAACTGCATTGACAATTTTTATCTCTTTAGTAAAGAGGTCAATGATCGGGGCTTGAGTTCTTGGTACGCTAGGATCATAGATCAGTACATTCGGGTAAAGCATGTGTTTGGCATTAACTGAAATCACTATTCCAATTGATTCATTTGAAAGCTGCACGACAGTGCCCGGTGGGTACACTCCCATAAACTTGACTAATAGACTCAAGTTATCCTGACTATATAGGTGTTTGCAGTTCTTATATAAATGAGAGAGTGCTAAGTAAGGGATCTTTTGCTGGGATTGCGCTTTACTGTGGCAAAGGTTATCAAATGCATTTGCTACCGCGACTATTTTTGCAAACTCATCTATACCATCTTCAGTTAAGCCTTCTGGATAACCTGAGCCGTCATTCATTTCGTGATGCTGACCAATAACTCTCTTCGCACTGTCAGGAAAACCCTCAATAGCCGTGACTATATCTACCCCATACTTAGTATGAAGTTTGAGATAGTTCGCCTCTGGCACAGTCAAAGCAGCCTGCTTTCTTAGTATCGCAACTGGTATTTTGATTTTGCCTACATCGTGGAACAATGCGGCAAATGAAAGATCTTTCAACTGTTGCGTATTGTAGCCTTTAGCTTTACCTATCATTAGCGCAACAACAGAGACATTTAATGTATGAAAGTAAATGTCTTCAAAGTCAGCTTTTGCATTCATGAGATGCAAGGTTACGTTATCGTCACTCACTAGCGTTTCAACAATATCATCAACAAGAGCTTTAACCTCCCCTACCGCATCTAATGGGCGATTACGGATTTTGGTCATCACTGAACGCATTCGGGCAAGCGAACGTTCGAACTCTTTCTCGCAATGACTCACCCTACGACGGTAAGAACTTAAAGTTTCGATGCACTCATGCTTATCTTTCCACATTCTTTCCGCTTCAAGGCTTACCTGTAAATCACCATCAAGGTCTTGTTCACTCACATGGTTAGCAGGTAAAGGTGATGTATCACTTTGGTTTGGGTTTATATAGACGTGCTTAATCCCAAGATGTCGAATGACCTTTACTTGAGCATCATCTTTGATTTTAAAGCTGTTGAGTAGAAATGGGTGTTCATTCCATTTTACTGGGAGTCGTATATGTAGACCGGGCTGAATGCGATCTACGGTAATCTTTATGCTGCCCATTTTTATATATAATATTGATTATTAATCTCTATTTATAATTCTAATAAAACCAAGCAGCAATTTCACTATCCAATTTCACAGGTTCAACTTAAAGAATCACAGTGCACCATCCAACGTATGCCGAACTTATCTTCCACTTTGCCAAACCGAGCTCCCCAAAACGTATCCGCCAAAGGTGTCATTATTCGCCCACCTTGCTTCAGATTTTCAAAGATTTGCTCTTGAGTCGCGGTATCCTCAGTAACAAGCGAGAGTGCAAGGTTGTTACCTTCGAGCTCTTTCGCTTTAACACCATCAGACATCATCAGCTTCATACCAAACGCTTCAAACTCTGCATGCATAATCCAATCAGGTTGAGCTCCCTCTATTACTTGTGGCGCATCACTAAAAAGTTGTTTCGATAAAACTACACCGCCAAAACATTTATGATAAAAATCCAACGCTTCGTTACAACGGCCATCAAAAAACAAGTAAGGGGTTACTGTCAGCATATATCTCTCCTCTATTATTCCTTTAAACATAGACAATAGAAGAGAGAATGGTAGGTAACATCATGATTTAAGATGATTAATTTATTAAGGAATAGAATTGTGGAGGGAAACGGTGTGGTTTAGGAATGAAACAACAAGATCTGACTGATTAAAAAAGCGTTTCTTTCGTTAAAATAAAGGTCAGCTTTTCTGTTCTCCAGATACAACAAAGCCCCGACCATTTCTGATCAGGGCTTTATCTAAATATGGTACCGGTAGGCGGACTTGAACCGCCACGCCCGAAGGCAACGGATTTTGAATCCGTCGTGTATAC
>NZ_CAWNBB010000091.1:0-1344 GCF_963872585.1 Vibrio sp. 10N.222.47.A9
TATATGGAATCCACGTATTTACAAAGTGATTTAGCAATTAAAGTTAAGATGCGGTCGTATATACGGCTTCTTGTTGAAGGCGCTACCTTCTAGCCTTTGATGTTTGCGCACCTACTGTCCTCATCGAGTTATCAGCTTTTAATAGCGTGAAGGAATGGCCAGGTTTTCAGTAGGTTGGTCTTACCTTTTTTGCATCATCATTTTGTAAAACTTCAAATTAGTATTGTGTGTTTAGTGGTTTACGCTGTCATTAAAATAGGTGAATATTTTGTTTCGTTCCGAAGCATTGCCCATGCTGTTCGAACCACTTTATTAGCAAGAGCAATACAGGCCTTTTTAAAACCAATACGTTCAATTATTTTTTTAAGCCAAGCATCTTTTTGAGTTATCGGTATTTCAGGCAACCTTCCAACATAAGACATGGCACCGAGATAAAGTAGAGAGCGTAGCTCTTTGACGCCACCACACTTATCAATGCCGATCATGAACACTTTGCCACCAGAACTATGTTGTTTAGGAGTGAGACCAACGAATGCAGAAGCTTGTCTACCGTTCTTGAACTGCTTTCCATCACCAAGGGTTGTATAAAGCATTGCAGCTGTAACTTCGCCAACTCCTTCGATTGCCATCAGTCTCTGGCATGGCTCTATTTGGCGAGTTAACGCATTCTTTTCTTTTTCGAATGCTATGAGCTTCGATTTTAGCTGTTTGTACTGCTCCCACAGCATAGATAAAACAGACACTACATTAGCGGGTATTTCTGTCTCTCCATCTAAAACAGTTTGAACAGAAGCCTTCAAACCTTTTTCACCTTTTGGATTAGCAACACCGTATCCTAAAATTGTTCCTCGAATGTGCTGTCCTAAAGAAACAACACTGCGAGATAAGAAACGACGACTACTCTCTAAAGATTGCATAGATTGTTGTTCAAGCGATTTTGGGCGACTGCATTTGATACCTATTTGTATCGCGGCATTAGCAATGGCCAGAGCGTCGTTGTGATCAGTTTTATGACCTTCAAGGTATCCTTTTACTTTTTTGGGATTGATGATCCGTACTTCATGTCCAAATCTTTCAGCTAACTGTCCCCAATAATGACAACCACAGCAACCTTCCATGGCGACAATAGAAGGTTTTGCCTTAGCAAGAAATTCCTTCATTTTTTGTCGGCTTAACGGTTTGTTGGAAAGCAATTCACCATGAACACTGATATGGCAGGCTTGAAGCACATTTTTTGCTAGGTCGATAGCGATAACATTCTTAGTCAGCATATTGGAATCCTCGTTTAGGGTCTCACTTTGCTAAGTGTAGATTGGCAAAGGAGGGAGTGGATTCCATACATCA
>NZ_CAWNBB010000092.1:0-7150 GCF_963872585.1 Vibrio sp. 10N.222.47.A9
TGAAGTGCGTTTCGAGCCAAACCGCAATCTAGACCACACGGCTAGCGAAGACATCGTTAGGTCGATTGTGGTGACCTCAAGCGATTTAGACAATGACGTACTGACTTCAACTGTTACTCTGACTATTACAGATGGTGATATCCCAACCATTGATGCGGTGCCAAACGTTACCTTATCTGAAACCAACCTTTCAGATGGTTCTTTACCAAGTGGCAGTGCAGTCAGTCAAACTGAGACGATTACCTTCACCAATCAAAGCGACGATGTGGCGAGTTTCCGTATTGAGCCAACCGAGTTCAATGTGGGCGGTGCACTGAAATCGAACGGTTTTGCGGTTGAGATAAAAGAAGACTCGGCTAATCCGGGTACTTACATCGGCTTTATTACCAATGGTTCGGGCACTGAAGTTCCTGTATTCACGATTGCCTTCTCTACGAGTACGTTGGGTGAATACACCTTTACCTTACTTGAAGCGTTAGACCATGCGGATGGTTTAGATAAGAACGATCTGAGTTTTGATCTGCCTGTTTATGCGGTTGATACGGACGGCGACGATTCACTGGTGTCTCGGCTGAATGTGACCATCGGTGATGATGTCCAAATCATGCAAGACGGTACTTTAGATATTACCGAGCCAAATCTGGCTGATGGAACAATCACAACCAACACCATTGATGTGATGCCAAATCAGAGTGCTGATGGCGCGACAATCACTCAGTTTACTTATGATGGTCAGCTACGAACGCTTGACCAAAATGACACTGGCGAACAGCAGTTCAGCTTCACAGAAGGCGAGTTGTTTATCACCCTTGAAGGTGAAGTGCGCTTTGAGCCAACCCGCGACCTAGATCATTCAGTTAGCGAAGACATCGTGAAGTCGATTGTGGTCACTTCAAGTGATTTCGATAACGACTCTCTGACTTCTACCGTAACGCTGACGATTACGGATGGTGATAACCCTACGATTGATGTTATTCCAAGTGTTACGCTTTCTGAAACTAATCTGAGTGATGGCTCTGCTCCAAGTGGCAGCACGGTAAGCTCGACTCAAACCATTACTTTTACCAATCAAAGTGATGATGTGGTTCGTTTCCGTATTGAGCCAACGGAGTTCAATACTAACGACGATCTTAAATCGAATGGTTTAGCCGTTGAGCTACGTGAAGAACCGGCAGGGTCGGGTGACTACATTGGTTTTACGACCAGTGCGACGAATGTAGAAACCACGGTATTTACGCTGAGTTTCTCTAGCACCACATTAGGTGAATATACCTTCACTTTATTTGAAGCCTTGGACCACCAAGATGCCCGTGGCAATAACGACCTCAGCTTTGACCTGCCTATTTATGCGGTAGACAGTGATGGCGATGATTCGCTGATGTCTCCACTCGGTGTGACCATCGGCGATGATGTTCAAATCATGCAAGACGGTGCGTTAGATATCGTCGAGCCAAACCTTGCTGATGGCACGGTAACAACCAGTACTTTCGATGTAATGCCAAATCAAAGTGCCGATGGCGCAACGGTGACGCAATTCACTTATGATGGCCAGCTTCGAACACTTGACCAAAATGACAATGGTGAGCAGCAATTTAGTTTCACAGAAGGTGAGTTGTTCATCACGCTTGAAGGTGAAGTGCGCTTTGAGCCTAATCGTAATCTAGATCATACGCTGAGCGAAGACATCGTGAAATCGATTGTGGTGACGTCTAGCGATTCCGATAACGATGTGCTGACTTCCACAGTTACGCTGACCATTACCGATGGTGATATCCCAACCATTGATAATGTGCCAACAGTGAGCTTGTCAGAAACAAGTCTGAGTGACGGCTCTTCACCAAGTGGCAGCGCGGTTAGCTCAACTCAAACCATCACTTACACCACTCAAAGTGATGATGTAACTAGCTTCCGTATTGAACCGACTGAGTTCAATGTTGGCGGTGCTCTCACATCACATGGATTGGCGGTTGAGCTGAAAGCCGATCCAACCACTCCGGGCGGCTACATCGGCTTTGTTACAGGTGGCTCGAATGTTGAAACTAACGTGTTCACGATTAGCTTCTCGGATACCAATTTAGGTCAATACACTTTCACTTTACTTGAAGCATTAGACCATGCGGATGGCCTTGCAAATAACGATCTGAGCATTGATCTGCCAGTCTACGCCGTCGACAGTGATGGCGATGATTCATTGGTTTCTCAATTGAGTGTAACCATCGGTGATGATGTCCAAATCATGCAGGATAGTACGTTAGATATCACGGAGCCAAATCTTGCAGACGGCACAATCACAACCAATACTATCGATGTGATGCCAGAGCAAAGTGCTGATGGTGCGACGATCACTCAATTTACGTATGACGGTCAAGTTCGAACATTGGATCGAACTGACAATGGTGAGCAGCAATTTAGCTTCGCAGAAGGTGAGTTGTTTATCACTCTTGAAGGTGATGTGCGTTTTGAACCAAACCGCAATCTAGACCACACGGTTAGCGAAGACATTGTGAAGTCGATTGTGGTGACATCCAGCGATGGCGATGTGGATGTTGAAACGGCAACGGTTGTACTGACCATTACTGATGGCGATATTCCAACCATCGAGTCCGTACCAAGCGTGACGCTATCAGAAACACAACTTTCTGATGGCTCGACACCAAGCGGCAGTGCGGTGAGTCAAACTGAGACTATCTCGTTTACTCACCAAAGTGACGATGTTGAGAAGTTCCGAATCGAACCGACCGAGTTCAATGTAGGTGGTGCGTTAACGTCGAACAACATTGCGGTTGAGCTTAAAGAAGACCCTGCAGACTCTGGCGTTTATGTCGGCTTTATTGATGATGCTGGAACGGACGTTCCTGTCTTCAGCTTAAGCTTCTCCGGTACTACGTTAGGCGAATACACCTTCACACTACTTGAAGCGCTAGACCATGTGGATGGTTTAGATAACAACGATCTGAGCTTCGATCTGCCTGTTTATGCTGTGGATACAGACGGCGACGATTCATTGGTGTCTCAGCTTAATGTGACCATTGGTGATGATGTCCAAATCATGCAAGACGGTACGTTAGATATCACTGAGCCAAATCTAGCTGATGGTAAGGTGACGACCAACACCATTGATGTGATGCCAAATCAAAGTGCCGATGGCGCGACGATCACTCAGTTCACTTATGATGGTCAGCTACGAACGCTTGATCAAAATGACAATGGCGAGCAGCAATTCAGCTTCACGGAAGGCGATCTGTTTATCACCCTTGAAGGTGAAGTGCGCTTTGAGCCAAACCGCGACCTAGATCATTCAGTTAGCGAAGATATCGTGAAGTCGATTGTGGTGACTTCAAGTGATTTTGATAACGATCCTGTGACTTCAACCGTTACGCTGACCATTACCGATGGTGATATTCCGACTATTGATGCGGTACCGGGCGTTGTACTTTCTGAAACGGATCTGAGTGATGGCTCTGCCCCGAGTGGCAGCGCGGTGAGCTCTACTCAAATCATCACGTTCACTAATCAAAGTGACGATGTTGAGAAATTCCGTTTAGAACCAAGTGAATTTAATACTAACAATGCGCTCAAGTCCGATGGTTTGATCATTGAGATTCGAGAAGAACCAACAGGTTCAGGCGATTACATTGGTTTCACGACCGATATTTCGAATGTCGAAACCACTGTGTTTACACTCGATTTCAACAGTACCACTTTGGGTGAGTACACCTTCACGCTTCTGGAAGCGATTGACCACACACCAATTCAAGGCAATAACGACCTAACATTTAACTTGCCAGTTTACGCAGTGGATACCGACGGTGACGATTCGTTAATGTCATCACTATCGGTGACGATTACTGATGATGTTCAAGTGATGGTGAGTGGTTCGCTTAGTATCGAAGAGCCTACTGTTGCCGACTTGGCTGCAGGCACGCCAACAACATCAGTATTTGATGTATTAACATCCGCGAGTGCTGATGGGGCGAGTGTGACGCAATTCACTTATGATGGCCAGCTTCGAACGCTTGACCAAAATGATAATGGCGAGCAACAGTTCAGCTTCACGGAAGGTGAACTATTCATCACGCTTCAAGGTGAAGTGCGCTTTGAGCCTAATCGTAATTTAGACCACACACTCAGCGAAGACATCGTGAAATCAATCGTGGTGACATCTAGTGACTCCGATAACGATCTTTTGACTTCAACCGTCACGTTGACCATTACTGATGGTGATATTCCAACCATTGATAATGTGCCAACAGTGAACTTGTCAGAAACTAATCTGAGTGATGGCTCTGCACCAAACGGCAGCGCGGTGAGTTCAACTCAAACTATTACTTACACCACTCAAAGTGATGATGTGACAAGTTTCCGTATTGAACCGACGGAGTTCAATGTTGGTGGCGCTTTGACATCAAATGGATTGGCTGTCGAACTGAAGGCCGACCCAACCACACCGGGTGGTTACATCGGTTTTGTTACGGATGGTTCGAATGTTGAAACCAACGTATTCACGATTAGCTTTTCAGATACCAATTTAGGCCAATACACCTTCACCTTACTTGAAGCGTTAGACCATGCGGATGGCCTTGCAAATAATAATTTGAGTTTCGACTTGCCAGTCTACGCGGTCGATAGCGATGGCGATGACTCGCTGGTGTCTCAGCTTAACGTAACCATTGGTGACGATGTTCAAATCATGCAAGGTGGTACGTTAGATATCATTGAGCCAAATCTTGCAGACGGCACAATCACAACCAGTACTATTGATGTGATGCCAAATCAGAGTGCCGATGGTGCGAAAATCACTCAGTTTACTTATGACGGGCAAGTTCGCACTCTGGATCAAACTGACAATGGTGAGCAGCAATTTAGCTTCACAGAAGGTGAGTTATTTATCACTCTTGAAGGTGAAGTGCGTTTCGAGCCAAACCGCAATCTAGACCACACGGCTAGCGAAGACATCGTTAGGTCGATTGTGGTGACCTCAAGCGATTTAGACAATGACGTACTGACTTCAACTGTTACTCTGACGATTACAGATGGTGATATCCCAACCATTGATGCGGTGCCAAGCGTTACTCTGTCTGAAACCAATCTTACGGATGGGTCAGATCCGAGTGGCAGTGCAGTCAGTCAAACTGAGACGATTACCTTCACCAATCAAAGCGATGATGTGGCGAGTTTCCGGATTGAACCAACAGAATTTAATGTGGGTGGTGCACTGAAATCGAATGGTTTTGCGGTTGAGATAAAAGAAGATTCGGCCAATCCGGGTACTTACATCAGCTTTATTACCAATGGTTCGGGCGCTGAAATCCCAGTGTTCACGATTGCCTTCTCTACGAGCACACTGGGTGAATACACCTTTACTCTGCTTGAAGCGCTAGACCATGCCGATGGTTTAGATAATAACGACCTGAGCTTTGATCTACCTGTTTATGCGGTTGATACGGATGGCGATGATTCATTGGTGTCTCAACTGAATGTGACCATCGGTGATGATGTTCAAATCATGCAAGACGGTACCTTAGATATCATCGAGCCAAATCTGGCTGATGGAACAATCACAACCAGCACTATTGATGTAATGCCAAACCAAAGTGCTGATGGCGCGACGATCACTCAGTTCACCTATGACGGTCAACTAAGAACACTTGATCAAAATGACAATGGTGAGCAGCAATTTAGCTTCACGGAAGGCGAACTGTTTATCACCCTTGAAGGTGAAGTGCGCTTTGAGCCAAACCGCGACCTAGACCACACCGCGAGTGAAGATATTGTGAAGTCGATTGTGGTCACTTCAAGTGATTTCGATAACGACTCTCTGACTTCTACCGTAACGCTGACCATTACTGATGGTGATAACCCGACTATCGATTCGGTACCGAGCGTTGTACTTGAAGAAGCTGATTTAACTGACGGCTCATCACCAAGTGGTAGCGCAGTCAGTCAAACGGAAACCATCACTTTCACTAATCAAAGTGACGATGTTGAGAAATTCCGTTTAGAACCAAGTGAATTTAATACTAACAACGCGCTCAAGTCCGATGGCTTGATCATTGAGATTCGAGAGGAACCAACAGGATCAGGCAATTATATTGGTTTCACGACCGATATTTCGAATGCCGAAACCACGGTATTTACGCTGAGCTTCTCTAATACCAATTTGGGTGAGTACACCTTCACGCTTCTGGAAGCGATTGACCACACGCCTGTTCAAGGCAATAACGACCTAACATTCAACTTGCCAGTATACGCGGTTGATAGCGACGGCGATGATTCGCTAATGTCGCCACTGGCTGTGACTATCACTGATGATATTCAAGTGATGGTTAATGACTCTCTCACTATTGAAGAGCCAACGGTTGCAGATTTGGCCGCAGGTACTCCGACGACAGCTACCGTTAATGTACTTGATGAAGAAGGTGCTGATGGGACGACCATTGCTCAGTTCACTTACGATGGTGGGGCGGTATTAACGCTTGACCAAAACGATACAGGAGAGCAGAAGTTCGTGGTTGCTGACGGGTCATTGTATATCACTCTGCAAGGCGATATTCGTTTCGAACCAAGTCGCAACCTTGACCATACTGGTGGTGATATCGTGAAGTCGATAGTCGTAACCTCGAGTGACTCTGATAGCGATCTTGTGTCCTCAACGGTAACGCTAACCATTACCGATGGCGATATTCCAACCATTGACACAGTGCCAAGCGTTACGCTGTCAGAAACGAATCTGAGTGACGGATCTGCTCCGAATGCAAGTGCGGTAAGTTCAACTCAAACCATTACCTTTACTAACCAAAGTGATGACGTGACGAGTTTCCGTATTGAACCGACTGAGTTTAATGTTGGTGGTGCTCTGAAATCGAACGGATTGGGTGTCGAACTGAAAGCTGACCCAACTACACCGGGTGGCTACATCGGTTTTGTGACTGATGGTTCGAACGTTGAAACTAACGTGTTCACGATTAGCTTCTCGGATACCAATTTAGGTCAATACACCTTCACTTTACTTGAAGCATTAGACCATGTAGATGGCTTAGTGAAGAATGATCTGATTTTTGATCTTCCTGTTTATGCCGTCGATAGTGATGGCGATGATTCACTTGTGTCTCAGTTAAATGTAACCATTGGTGATGATGTTCAAATCATG
>NZ_CAWNBB010000093.1:0-57388 GCF_963872585.1 Vibrio sp. 10N.222.47.A9
TTTAATGGAATTGGTATTAGTAATAGCAGGGCTTTGCGCTCTAACATGACAAATTGATATTAATTAATAAGTTAGCAGGAGTTCTCTAAGTGGCTGTGGCTTCTTAATTACTTCTGTTGAGTAATTAAGCCGCGCTTTAAACTTCGGAGTTTTGTTGTGTCTCAGCATTGATTTCGTCTAGAGTCTGAAACTCCGCTGTTATACATTCACTTCTTCAATCTTAAACTAAGCTATCTGATCGTTATTCCTTCAAAAATCTATATAAAGGTTGTCAGTCAGCTCAAATGGATTCTAAACAGCTTGTTTTATAATTTGCTAAAAACTACATACGGATAGCTCTAAAGTATCCCTCAGTGTTTTTTAGGAAACCTTGCGGGTGATTTCATGAAGATTTAACCTCATGACTTAAAATCAGTACTTATAAAACATTAATAGCATTTGAAATCCAATGATCAAGATGTGTGACTTATGGATTGTTCCGAGCTAGGCAGGCCTTATTAAAAATGGACGGTGCTTCGGTCAGCAATAAGCTGGGTGTGGAGAAGGGATCTGGATGGAAGACTTTTACTACCATCTCTAGTGTTTGCTTATTGGTACTGAGGACGTTATCTAAGGTAAACAGTAGATACAAAAAAGCCGATGCTTGGCATCGGCTTCATGATAGTTGTAACAGTTTAAGCTGGTTGAACGAGAGCGAGTGCCTTACGAGAAACTTCGTGAGCTGCCTTCGTTAAGTTTTGCTTTTCTAGTGCATCAGATAGGTATCCGTAATCTGATACGTTTGAGCGAAGTGCTAGTGCTTTCTCGAAGTGGGTTTGTGCTTCTGCCCACTTCTGTTCTCTTAGGTAGAACTGAGCCAATGCGCTGTGTGCTTCGGCATTGCCACCATCTTTACTAATGGCGCGCTCTAGCATCACAACGACTGGGTGGTGATCGGCAAGGTTAAGCTCTGGAAGCAACATGTAGAGCTCATTTGAACCACTCTTCGCAATGTTCTCTTTGATCACAGTGAAGGCTTCTGAGTCAGCTTTACGAGCGATCAGTTGCTTCACAAAGCAGGAAACAAGGTGAGAGCTTTGTTTCTGCTTTCTTGAAAGCTTGTTCCAATGGCTGATTAAACCTTCGCTACCTTGCTGCTGTGCCACATCGTGAAGCAAGCCGCATTGTGCTTTTTGTTCTAACTCAACTTGCTCATCAGCCGTAAGAAGCTTGTTTTTAGCTAGCTTAGGCGTTAACTCTAGTAATGGTTGCCAGAGTTTAAGCTGCATGTAGGTGTCTTTTAATAGGCCAAGTACAGCGGTGTTATTAGGGTACGTACCTTTTAAGGTCGAAAGTGTATCGAATGCGGCTTCGTAGTTCGACTCACTGATCTGTTGTTTTGCTTTAGTTAGCTCAACGGCTAGTAGAGAGTCCTCTTGCTGGCTAGCAAGTTCGATGTATTTATCACGCTCACTCGTATTACCTTGTTCATGGGCAGCTTGAGAAGCGACTAAATAACAAAGCAGAGGCATGTCGTGATGATTAGCCCAACGAGTTACTTTCCTCTCTGCGCCTTTCCAATCACCTTCAAGAAGTTTGATGATGCCTTCATTGGTATAACGACGAGAACGTTTTAGTTTACGAACACTGAACCAGTTCCAAGTCGTTGAGCTTGCGTACATAAGCTTTTTGAATAGGTACTCCAAGCCGAATAGAGCAGCTAGAAGAGCAATGACAAAAATAACCAGTGTTGTCACGCTCATCTCAATGGTCTTATTTGCTATCGAGATCAGGACATAACCTTGCTGACCTGAGAATTGGGTACCGACAACTAATCCGGCACCTAGAACGAGAAAAAGAAAAATCCAGCGAATCATTATTTCTCCTCCGTGGTCATAACGGTCACTTCACGACGTAGGCGCTCACGTATAACATCTGACAACTCATTTTGAGACTCAAGTTTTACAGGGTATTTCACAGAGATATTCTGCTCACTTAACTGTTTAATCGCCTTCTCAAATTCGATCACTGAGTTGTTATCTTGGTTCAGGTACGCTTTCGACCACTCGCTAGCGGTATTAAGTGCTGCACTGTAGACATCACCTTGCTCTTTGTAGACAGCACGAATTGCGGTCTCTAATTTACCCTTGATATTCTCACGTAGGTAGAAGTGTTGCTCAGGAGAGAGTAGAGGGATGACTTCACCATCACGACTACGGAAGGTGATGAAGTTTTCTGAGAAGTCTTTCATCGACGTCATCAGGTTGTTCTGCCAATCATTAATATCTTTTGATACCGCTTTTTTCTCAACAACTGCAGCTTCTGGAAGAATTGCATTGGCAAGCGGTAGCGTATCGACTTGCTGTTGTAGGCTTGTGATGCGTAAAACTAAGCCATCGCGGTCGATAAGAGGGATAGTGCGAAGCTTAGTAATGTCATTGGTCATTGATTGGCGCAGTGATACTAAGCTTGGGTCATTTAGTGCGGCGATACGTTGATCGGCGCTTTCCATTAGTTTGGTTGCGCTAACGGCATCATGCTCAAGGAACAATTTACGACCTGCTAGTTTTACTAGGTAATCGGCTTCAGCAAGCAACCAGTCATTTGGTCGACGGCCTTTAACGTCAGCTACTGCTAACTGCAGGCTTTGAATACTCTTTTGTTGCTGGGATTGTACGACCTGAGTTTTCTCCACTGCGTGAGAAGCTTCTTGGATAGTCTCTTGCTTGATGGTTTGCAGGTCTTTATTTACTGCAGATTGGGTATTTTGCAGTTGTGTTTGAAGAGCAGCGATTTGAGTTGAGTACTCAGCGCTCTTTTGCTGCATTTGAAATGCGATGCCGCCACTGAAAATAATAGAAATAGCGATCGCAATAGCGCCTAGTTTGACACCGCGCTTACCTTGTTTTTCTGCTTTCTCGATTTGCTCTTTATGCTCAGCTTGAGGCTGTTCACTTTGAACCGTATTTGACGCAGAGGCATCAAGTTTTTTTTCAGGCTGTTTTGTCTCTGTAGATTCAGCTTTTTCGTTTTCAACAACTACTGGCTGAGTGTCTTGTTTCTTTTCAGGTTCAATATGCTCATTATTTTTTTTGCTTGTCATGCTTATTTCCTGTTTCTAGCTAGGGCCGGAGAGCAGCCAGTAATATTTGGTTCGTAGCACTTTGAGTATTGGTCACGTTCGAGAAACCGAGTTGTTGTGCTCGTTCTACTATGCGCTGGCTTGGGACAAATAGTTGTCTCGTTGAAAGCCAAGCCAAATACTCATCAGGGGTAATTGAGCAGAGATACTCCAATTGTTCCTGACTAGTGATGACAACTTTGGACGTTTTTTTGTTTATCCATGTTTGATAGATATTGTGATCGTTAATGGGAATATATTCTCTACGGTAGGTCTCACAATAAGAGACTTGTGCACCTCGATTGAGTAAAGAATCTCGAATGAGCTCACGCCCACCATTTCCACGCAGTATCAAAATGGATTTATTATCTACGCCATTAAGTTCAGTAAGTTTGAGAAGATGTTCACTATCACTCACTTGGGGATAGTTTACTTTTTGTTTACTAACTTTGCTTAAAACGTGCGCAGTTTTTTGACCAACGCCAAGATAAAGCGGCGAAGTTGGCCAAATAGATGAAGTTTTCGAAAGGATGTTTTGGGCAGCGGTCACAGCGTGGTGACTGACTGCAATAATGATATCGCTGTTATTAAGCTGGGTGCTTAAATCCGATGAGTGTGGATTATCAACGATACGAATAAGCGGATGATGGATTGCTTGAATCCCTTCATCCGCTAGTTGTTGGCAAAGCGATTGTCCCTCTGAGCCGGGACGTGTCACCAACACTGTCATGGTTATTCTTGGTCAGCGTAGAGCTTGGTTAAGATTTCTCTCGCACCATCATCTAGCAATTGATTTGCCAGAGTAACGCCAAGCGCTTCTGCATCTTTGCGAAGGCCAGAGATCTCACCACGAACCATTTTAGAACCATCTGGTTCGCCTACTAGTGCACGTAGCCAGATATTATCGCCATCTAATAATGAATAGCTGCCGATAGGAACCTGACAACCACCTTCTAGGGTAAGGTTCATTGCACGTTCGCACAGTACACGATCAGCCGTGTCTTTATGATTCAGTGGTTCAAGGAGTTTAATCAGACGCTCGTCATCAAGGCGACACTCAATACCAACAGCGCCTTGGCCAACAGCAGGGAGAGATTTCTCTGGTTCGATGAAGCTACGAATACGCTCTTCTAGCTCTAGACGTTTAAGACCCGCAGCAGCCAGTACGATCGCATCGTATTGACCATCATCGAGTTTACCTAGACGAGTACCAACATTGCCGCGCAGTTCTTTGATGATGAGATCTGGGCGGTATTCTAGCAACTGACATTGACGACGCAGGCTACATGTACCCACGACAGCACCTTGTGGTAGCTCGTCGATGTTGTTGTAAGTGTTTGAAACGAAAGCATCGCGAGGGTCTTCACGTTCACAGATAGTTACTAGACCTAGACCTTCAGGGAAGTCGACCGGTACATCTTTCATTGAGTGAACGGCTAGATCAGCACGACCTTCTAGCATGGCGACTTCGAGTTCTTTAACGAACAGCCCTTTACCACCCACTTTAGCCAGCGGGGTATCTAGGATGATGTCACCTTTGGTCACCATAGTTACCAACTCAACCTCTAAACCAGGGTGAGCAGCTTGCAGTGCATCCCTTACAAAGTATGCCTGCCAAAGGGCAAGAGGGCTTTTTCTGGTCGCGATACGGATTGGTGCTGAATTTGTCATGGTGTTTCCGATATAGGTTCTGTAATAGGCTAATCCTACCATTGTGAGGCGAAAATTCTTACTGTTTGATCATTCCATGCTTTGATAGCTGAGGGATTTTCATGAGTTCACCAAAATAGTGTGATTGGTATCTCATTTGAAACATGGGCTATTATTAGAAATAGGTAATAAAGAGGACACTACGGCGCCGTGAGTTTAACTTTTTGTCATCAAGGTATTGGCCAGTATGACAGGTTCCTTTGCTTTACCATTAAGGGTAAAAGTGTTAAATTGATCACGTTTTGTTGCTCCTTTCGTTCAGTAACTAAACAGAAGTGCATTTAATCTCAAACCAAGGACTTACCTTGCAGGCTTACACTCAGACTTTGATTCAACGATTAGACAATCTTAATCAGCAGCGCATTGATCGTGCGTTGGCGTTGATGAATGTCCAAGGCCAGCGAGTTTTCAACCTTATTCCTGCACTACTTCACTTCAATCATCCCATGATGCCTGGTTATTATGACCAACAAGTTCCTTTTGGAATTCGTAGCTTCACGCCTAATGAATTCCAAAAGCAATTTGTCTCTGATACCGAATTAACGCTGGGTGGAAAACTCACCGAGGCTGCTGAACCGGCAATCCTGGGCTTGTACACCATGGGCAGTACTTCTTCTATTGGCCAAAGCACTTCAAGTGATCTCGATATCTGGGTGTGTGTTTCTCCGGATATGGATGGCGCATCTCGCGACAGCCTGACCAACAAATGTTTGTTGATTACCGACTGGGCTGAAACCTTAGGGGTTGAAGCTAACTTCTTCTTGATGGATGAACAGCGTTTCCGCTCAAACCATTCTGAAGAGATGACCGGTGATAACTGTGGTTCTTCACAGCACTTATTACTGCTTGATGAGTTCTATCGCTCTGCCGTTCGTTTGGCTGGCCAGCGTTTGTTGTGGCAAATAATTCCGCCAGAAATGGAAGAGTGTTACGACGAGTATGTCCAAGGCCTGTGTCAGGATGGTTATCTTGATTGCTCGCAGTGGATCGATTTCGGCAAGCTGAACCGCATCCCTGCTGAAGAGTACTTTGGTTCAAACCTATGGCAGCTCTATAAGAGTATCGACTCACCGTATAAATCGGTTTTGAAGGCGATTCTGTTAGAAGCTTATTCATGGGAATACCCAAACACCCAACTGCTTAGTATTGATACCAAGCGTCGCTTCTTTGCAGATGAACCGGATCTGTATGGCATGGATAGTTACTATCTGATGCTTGAAAAGGTAACGCGCTATCTAGAACGCATTAACGACCACACTCGATTGGACTTGGTGAGACGCTGTTTCTACCTTAAGACCCACGAGAAGTTGTCACGAGATGCGGGCATTGGTTCTGTTGCGTGGCGTCGTGAAGCCTTAACTGAGATGACTAAGTCTTGGAATTGGGGACATGAAACCATTGCTGAGCTCGACAACCGCCGTAACTGGAAGGTTGAGCAGGTTAAAGTGGTGCACCATGCACTGCTTGATGCCTTGATGCTGAGCTACCGCAATCTGATTCAATTTGCGCGTCGTAACGACATCACTTCGGCAATCAGCCCACAAGATATCAGTATCTTGGCTCGTAAGCTTTACGCTGCGTTTGAGGTGTTGCCGGGTAAAGTGACACTACTGAACCCACAAATCTCTCCTGATCTGCATGAACCAGACTTGAGCTTCATCGAAGTTCGTCAGGGTCAGTCGAATAAAGCCGGTTGGTACTTGTATAAGCAGCCACTGGTAGCGCATCGTATTCTTGGTCAGCCTTCTCTGGAACACCATGAGTACTTGAGTAAGTTGGTTGCTTGGTCGTTTTTTAATGGCTTGATTACCGAGTCGACGCGTTTGCACTCTGTGGTGCGTGATGCTCAGATTGATATCGATAAGTTCTACCAAATGGTGAGCGACCTGCGTAATACCTTCTCTTTACGTAAGCGCCGCCCGAGTATGCAAGCTCTGGCGAGCCCGTGTGAAATAAGCCAACTGGCGATGTTCATCAACTTTGAAAGTGACCCAACTTCTGAATTAAGTGGTCGTGCGTTGAAGGTTGATCTTAAGAACGCCGATATCTTCAGTTTTGGTGAAGAGGGTAAGAGTTTAGTCGGCAGTGTTGATCTGGTTTATCGTAACTCTTGGCATGAAGTACGTACGCTTCATTTCCAAGGTGATACTGCAATGCTCGACGCGTTGAAGACGGTACTTGGTAAAATGCACCAAGATGCGTTACCGCCAGAATCGGTCGATGTGTTCTGTTACAGCAAAAATCTGCGTGGTGTGATGCGTAATATGGTGTATCAACTGCTTGCTGAGTGTATCGACTTACGATTGAAACCGATTGAGCCGGAGAAGCGCCGCCGCTTCAAGGCTATTCGTCTGGCAAACAAGATGTTTGGCCTGTTCTTTGAACGTCGTGGCGTTTCGGTGCAGATGCTGGAAAACTCGGTCGATTTCTATCGTAGTATCTCGACGAATAAGCTGAAGGGCTCACCTTTACTGATGCTCGATAAAGAGCAAGAGTATCAGTTACCAGAAGTGGTTGATGGTTTTGCGAGTGAAGGTTTAATTCAGTTTTTCTTTGAGGATACCGACAAAGGTTTCAATATTTATGTATTGGACGAGTCGAATCAAGTTGAGGTGTATCACCAATACAGCGGTGAAAAAGATGAGATGATCGCGAGCGTGAATTCTTTCTACACTTCAGTAAAAGATGAGTCGAAGGTGTCATCTAAGTTGATTAATTTCAATCTACCTCAGTACTACCAAATTGTTCATCCTGAAGAAGGTAACTCTTACGTGGTGCCTTACCGTAATGATGCGACTTTAGCTTCTCGGAGCTCAAAGATAGTCAACATCTAGGCTTATTCTCGATAATTGATATTAAGAAAGGAGTGATTGATTCACTCCTTTTTGTTTTTTTACCAATAATTAGACCCAATTGATCTCTTCACCTGCGTGCTTTACGCATTCTTCTTTTACCATCTCAAACAATTCCATGCCCGTCTTTGAGCATGTCCACTTGTCATCAATTAGCTTGAAGTGAAAGCCACCAGATTTAGATGCTAGCCAGATCTCACGCATTGGTTCTTGGCGGTTGATGATAATTTGGCTGCGGTTTTCAAACTCCAGCGTCATCACGTTACCAGTCACTTCGTAATCAACATCTGCCTCTGATTCATCGATAGCTTCTTCGATGTTTTGCATCTGTATATCGACCAGCTGATGAAATTCAGTATCGTTCATCCTTTCTATCCTATTGCTTTTCTTGAGTGTGGTGCGATTATAGGGGGCATTGAGTTAATAATCACGATATGCAAAATGAAAAAATTAATTACCGCTCTGTTTATGGTGTCCGTTATTGGACTTTCTGGTTGTGGTCAAACGGGTCCGTTGTACGATCCTGATGAAGTTCAGCAGACTGAACAATCACAATAAGTGAAACACGCAGAAATCGTTATTTATAAGGGATAAGAACTTTGGATTACTTCAACTATCAGGAAGATGGCCAGCTTTGGGCTGAGGACGTCGCACTTTCACAACTAGCAGAGCAATATGGTACACCGCTGTATGTATATTCTCGTGCAACATTAGAACGCCACTGGAATGCGTTTGATTCGTCGGTTGGCGAGCATCCACACTTGGTGTGTTATGCCGTTAAAGCTAACTCGAACCTTGGCGTGTTGAATACTTTGGCTCGCATGGGCTCAGGTTTCGACATCGTTTCTGGCGGTGAGCTAGAGCGTGTGGTTGCTGCAGGTGGCGATCCGGCTAAAGTTGTGTTTTCTGGTGTCGGCAAAACAGCAGCTGAAATGAAGCGTGCGCTTGAGTTGAACATAAAATGTTTCAACGTAGAGTCTGAGCCAGAACTAGAGCGACTGAATAAAGTGGCTGGTGAGCTTGGTGTTAAAGCGCCGATTTCACTACGTATCAACCCAGATGTTGATGCGAACACTCACCCTTACATTTCTACGGGTCTGCGTGATAACAAGTTCGGCATTGCCTTCGACCGTGCTCCTGCAGTTTATGCGTTTGCAAAAACACTCGATAACTTGTCTATCCACGGGATTGATTGCCACATCGGTTCCCAACTAACGGATATCGAACCTTTTATCGATGCCACTGATCGTCTGCTTGCACTGATCGACCAACTACGTGCCAATGATATCAACATCAAGCACCTTGATGTTGGTGGCGGTTTGGGCGTGGTTTACCGAGATGAATTACCACCACAACCTTCAGATTACGCGAAGGCTTTGTTGGCTCGTCTAGACAATCATTCTGATCTAGAGTTGATTTTCGAGCCTGGAAGAGCGATTGCTGCGAACGCTGGTGTATTATTAACGAAAGTTGAGTTCCTGAAACCAACAGAGCATAAAAACTTTGCCATCATCGATGCGGCAATGAACGATCTGATGCGCCCGGCACTTTACCAAGCTTGGCAGGATATTGTGCCAGTGAGCCCGCGTCAGGGTGAAGCGGTGACTTACGACTTGGTTGGCCCTATCTGTGAGACGGGTGACTTCCTAGGTAAAGACCGTGACCTTGTTCTTGAAGAAGGCGACCTACTGGCCGTTCGTTCTGCAGGTGCTTATGGCTTTGCTATGTCATCTAACTACAACACTCGTTCGCGTGCGGCTGAAGTGATGGTTGATGGCGATAAAACTCATTTGGTTCGTCAGCGTGAAGAGCTTACGAGTCTGTGGGAACTTGAAAACATTCTTCCGGAGTAATTTTAAGCGTTATGCACTTCCACTTTTCTAAAATGCATGGTTTGGGCAATGATTTCATGGTCGTGGACTGCATTACTCAAAATATTTTCTTTTCTCCAGATTTGATCCGTCGTTTGGCGGATCGTCACACTGGTGTGGGCTTTGATCAGCTACTTGTGGTCGAGGCTCCATATGATCCAGAAACCGACTTCCATTACCGCATATTCAATGCGGATGGCAGTGAGGTGGAGCAGTGTGGTAATGGTGCGCGTTGTTTTGCTCGATTCGTTCGCATGAAAGGCTTAACGAATAAGTACAGCATCAACGTGAGCACCAAGAAAGGTAAAATGGTTCTCAAGATTGAAGACAATGACCAGATCACTGTCAACATGGGCATTCCTGAGTTTGAACCTGGCAAAATCCCATTCAAGGCAAAGCAGCCTGAGAAGACGTATATCCTGAGAACGGATGTACATACCTTGTTCTGTGGTGCCGTAAGCATGGGTAACCCGCATGTGGTTACCGTTGTTGATGATGTCGATACTGCAGATGTGGAGACCTTAGGTCCGCTTCTTGAATCACATGAACGCTTCCCTGAGCGTGTTAATGCTGGCTTTATGCAAGTGATTAACCGTGAAGAAGTTCGCTTGCGTGTTTATGAACGCGGCGCGGGTGAAACTCAGGCGTGTGGCAGCGGTGCATGTGGCGCGGTTGCGGTTGGTATCAATCAAGGTTTGTTGGCTGAGAACGTGAAAGTTCGTCTACCTGGTGGTGATTTACAGATTAGTTGGCAAGGTCCGGGTAAACCTCTGTTTATGACTGGCCCGGCAACCCATGTGTTTGATGGTCAACTTTCTTGCTAATAAACATTCATAACCAACAGATTCATAAAAATAAAGGATAGGTTTTGTCTTACGTTCAAGCCGACGCACTCACCGCAGAAGTGGTCGCGGAATATTTACGTGATAACCCAGATTTTTTCCAAGACAGGAAAGGTTTGGTTGATCGCCTTGCTATCAATAATGTTGAGCAGGGCGCTGTTTCTCTGGTGGAGGTTCAGCTTAAACGCCAACGTCACCGAATCGAAGAGCTAGAGGAAGAAATCACTGGCTTGATGTCGTTGGCAGCGAATAACGATAAAACCTTCTATGAATTTATGGATCTGCAAGCTCACGTGCTGAAATGCAGTGACTTTATGCAGGTTATCAAGGCTGTTGAACAAAAAGCGTTAGATTTAGGGTTGAAGGCCCATGTACGAATTCTCTCGCAACCTGGCTTTTATAAGCTGAGTGAAGAGCGCTATTCGAAGTTTTCGCTCAACCATTTCAATGGTAAAGATGCTTATCTAGGGCGCTTGAGAAAAGCCGACAGACACGATTTGTTTGGTGATTTCCAAGTTCCAGAGCTAGGCTCTTATGTAGTACTACCACTTGCTAAGCAGTCTCCATTGGGTTTGCTTGCCTTTTCTAGTGAAGATGGCGGACATTTCCAACCTCATATGGATACGCTATTTTTACGCCATTTAGCACTTGTTGTGTCTCATTTGGCGGACACCTTACCTTGGCAGATAAATAATGAGCCTAGAGCCCAAAGTACCTCTTCCTAACAGCCTTCAAAAGCCACTTTCTCGCTTCTATGAATATCTCAGAAGCGAGAAGGGACTCAGCTTACACACCCAACGTAATTACAAACAACAACTTGAAACTATGGCCGCTCATTTGGTCACACTTGGACTGAAAGATTGGGGCCAAGTAGACGCGGCGTGGGTAAGACAACTTGCCAGTAAAGGCATGCGTGAAGGAATGAAAGCGAGCAGTATTGCGACGCGCTTATCTTCATTACGCAGCTTCTTTGATTTCCTTGTGTTACGTGGCGAAATGACCGCAAACCCAGCCAAAGGGGTTTCTGCACCTCGCAAACAACGTCCTTTACCTAAAAATCTCGATGTCGATGAAGTCGGACAGTTGCTTGACGTGAATGAAGACGACCCATTATCGATTCGTGATCGAGCGATGATGGAGGTGATGTATGGTGCAGGTTTACGTCTCGCTGAACTGGTTGGCATCAATCTTAAAGATGTGCTGGGCCGGCAAGGCGAAATCCGAGTGATTGGTAAGGGCGACAAAGAACGCAAAGCGCCGTTTTCAGGACTGGCCAAAGAGTGGGTCGATAAATGGCTCAAAGTACGCGGTGATCTTGCTTCTCCGGGAGAAAAGGCCCTGTTTGTGTCCAAGTTAGGGACCCGGATCTCTCATCGCAGTGTGCAAAAGCGCATGGAAGAGTGGGGTAAGAAGCAATCCGTCGCGAGTCATATTAGCCCGCATAAACTGCGTCACTCCTTTGCAACACACGTGCTTGAATCGAGCCAGAATCTTCGTGCTGTCCAAGAGTTGTTGGGGCATGAAAACATCTCGACAACCCAAATTTATACTCACTTGGACTTCCAACACTTAGCTCAAGCGTACGATGAGGCTCACCCTCGAGCGCGTAAGAAGAATAAAGATTAGATTAAAGGTTTTACTATGCGAATTTATCGAGGGTTGAAGCCCATCAAAGCCATGACCTTTGACTTGGATGACACCCTGTATGACAACTGGCCTGTGATCATAAAGGTAGAAAAAGAGATGGCGCAGTGGCTTTACCAAAAGCACCCAGTGTCGGCTTCTTTATCGCTTGAAGAGTGGCAGGGCATTAAGCAGCAAGTCGCCTCTGAAAACCCAGCTTTAAAGCATGATGTTACCGTTTGGCGTGAAACACAGATTAAGAGTGGCTTACTGCAGTTGGGCTACTCTCAGCAGCAAGCTGAACAGGCGGCTCGTGAGGGGATAGAACATGCTTTGTGGTTGCGCAATCAAGTCGATGTTCCTCAAGAAACGCATCGGGTGATGGCAGAACTTAGCCAACGCATTCCTTTGGTTGCGATTACCAATGGCAATGTCGATCCACATAAAATTGGCTTAGGGCAGTACTTTCAATTAATCCTTAAAGCCGGCCCTGATGGTAGAGCAAAACCTTACCCAGATATGTTTGAAAAAGCTCAGCAACACCTAGATTGCGACGCTGCGAATATTCTTCATGTTGGTGATCACCTCAAAACAGATGTCTATGGGGCTAAGCAAAATGGCTTCCAAGCATGCTGGTTTAATGACATTGGTTCCAATTTATACCTCTCTTCGAAGGCGAGTGTGCTGCCTGATGTTGAAATAGAGCAACTTAGCGATCTTATGCGACTAATTTAAAGACTTCTGTAAGCTTATTGTGTCGCATTTATGATATTGAATTGTTACATTAGTCGCAATTAAATGCCTGTTTAGGCTAGGATAATTGGCGACTACTTTTTATCGATTCGTTTCAGTCATAGCAGTGGTTGCGGGTTCTTCACTTCACTCTATTTCGATCAAGGGTTGGCATGCAAACATTTACATTTCTCGCAAATACTGAGGAGCTATTTAAATCTCAATTTGATCAGCGAGAGTGGTGTGACAGCAAACAATATCTTATTCAACTTTTCTCTGCCCAATCTTCTGATGTGGCTCGTCGAATCGCGAGTATTGCTCTCAATCGCCTAAGCAATGCCACCCTAATTGGCCAGAGTGCTCGTCATGTTATCTGTGACAATTGTCTTGAGAGTAGTTGTACCTTAATCATTATCAGTGAGTTTAATGAAACCCGTTTAACCTCCGCGGTTCAGCCTTTTACTGGCAACCCAAACCAAGACAGCCAAGAGCTCGCTTCTCAACTAGATCTCTCGAAAGATGCCAAAACGGTCATCAGCCTATGTGATCAGGTTGAAGGTCGTGATTACCCTATCTATAGCGCCTTTGAAAACCTACCCTATACATTGCCTGTTGCTGGTGGCTTGTGTCATGAGAATGAATACGGGCGTTGGGTTATGCATAACGAACAGACCTACCAACACGCTTGCGTGGCGGTGGCTCTGACTAACCCAAGATTGAAGGTTTGGTCAGATGCCTATTCTGAGTGGAACCCGATCGGGATGAAGCTGCGAGTGACTCACGCAGTGGGTAACCGTTTATATGCGTTGAATGACAAGCCGGCTATCGACGTATTCAAACATTATCTTGCTGATGGTAAAGATCTCCCTTTCAGTCAGTTGATGAGCTTTCCGCTTTATCGAGAGCTTGGCAGAAAGAAGGGCATATCGACACCGCTGCGTATTAATGATGATGGCAGTATCGAGTTTGATAGTCCTTGGCATGTCGGCGAAGAGGCACAGTTTTGTTATAACCATCCTTCTTTGACCGCAGAAAAAGTGCGTCACGGCGCTGAGATGCTTGCCATGCATCAGCCGGAATCGGTGATCATCTATAACTGCGTCTCTCGACTTGAATTCATCGACAGTAAACTTGAACTCAAGCCATTTGAGGGGATAGTAAATGCGTGCGGCGCATACTGCATGGGTGAGCTATACCGCAACGACGATCGCCAAGAGATACTGCATCACAGCCTCACCTATATTGCGATGAGAGAGTCGGACGAGATTAATGAGTTTCTTTGTGAAGATTTCCAGCGTGACTCAACGGTATCGCCACTGCTTAATCTCGTCAGAAATGCGGTGGCTGATCTCGACAGTATGAACACGCAGATGGAGAAAAAACTTCATCAACAGGCGCGCCGTTTAACCGAAAGTTACCGCATTGATTCTCGCACCGGGCTACCCAACCGTATCGTATTAAAAGAGCGCCTCAATACGATTCTCTTCAGTGAGCACTTACTGACGTTAAAGCTGACTAATTTCCATCAAGTTAACGAGAAATATGGTTACCAAGTGGGTGACCAGCTGTTACTTGATCTGTCTAATCATTTTGTCGAGCGATTACACCTTAGTGTGGCTAAGGAAGCTCAGGTGAAAGTAGAGCTGTTCAGCATTGGTGTCGGCGAATGGGCGATCATTTTTAACGCCAATGTTGGTTGCGATAAAATAGAGCAACGTTTCGTTGAATTTGCTGATGATATTGAGCACATCAATTTTGAGCCGTATGGCTTGGCTGATATTGATTATCTGTCAGTTTCTCTGTGTGGCGGCTTCGCTAGTCGTTGCGATTTCCTAACCGATAGTGGTGATGAGATCTTATTGAAAGCGATCGAAGCTCGACGTTATGGGGTCAGGAATAACACTCACATCACCAATGCTAAAGACATTCAGGTGAGTGAAGAAGATCGTAAAGAGCAACTAGGCTGGCTGAGCTGTGTAAGTCGTGCGATTTTAGATCAGAACATCATCACTTATTCCCAGCCAATTGTGGCGTCCGGTACTCACGAAATGATTGGCCAAGAGTGCTTGGTCAGAATCATGGAGTCAGACGGTACCATTGTGCCACCAGGTAAGTTCTTACCTATCATTGCCGACACGCACCTTTACACTCGCCTCAGCCGACACATGATTAAGAACACCATAGGTTATATGGCGGATAAGCAAAGCCCATTTTCTATCAACCTATCCCCGCAAGATTTGTTGAGCGACAAGACGCTTGAGGTGCTCGAGACCGCCATCAGTGCTATGAACGATCCCACTCGACTTGGCCTAGAGGTTCTCGAGTCTGAGCAGATTAAAGATTACGGTCGCATGATTGAGGTGTGTGATCACTTCCGTGCTCTCGGGGCGAGAATCATTGTTGATGACTTTGGGTCTGGCTATTCCAATATTGATGAGATCATTAAGCTTGAGCCGCAGATTATCAAACTCGACGGTAGTCTGATTCGCAACATCGACAAAGACCAAAAGCAAAGAAATATCGCCTCTCAGTTGGTTCGCTTATGTCAGGTGTTTAATGCGCAAACCGTCGCTGAATTTGTCCATAACCAACAGGTTTGTGAGATAGCAGAGCAAATGGGTGTCGATTATCTGCAAGGTTATTACTTTGGTGAGCCTAAGCGACTGTTTTAGTTGTTAAAGCTTTCCGTATCCTATTGTTACTTGCTTTAAAAATTGTTCTGCCGCTATTGGTGACTGTTTTGGGTGGAATCAATGATGTCTAACTAACGTCACAATATTTATAAGACGATCGTAAGTATTCCGTGCAAGCCTTATCTATAATAAGCACAATAACCAATCATTAACGTAACGATTAATGTGAATATGCAATCGACCTCTCTCCTGATACAAGACATAGAACAAACCCAGCGTGAATTGCAAAAGATAGATTTTCATCAACATGAAGACCTACTGATTCAGGTGTTTTCTTCTTTCGAGAAAGGTTCGGTTTTGGCTGCCTGCCAAGTGATTCAAGCGACTTTCCCTAATGCTAGGCTGATTGGCTGTAGTGCAAACCACTACATCAGCCAAGGCGTCATCCTGCATCAAGGTCTCTATCTTATTGTCACTCGCTTCGATGCGACCTCTTACACTTGTGGCGTTGTCGAATACAGCAAGCAACCACTATTAGATAGTCAATCGATGTGGCAGCAGCTTGAGTGCAATACCAATACTCAAAGTATCATCTGTTTCGCCGATCGTTTGCAGATAAACAACCGCGACTTATTTTCAGCGTTTGAACAATCGAGATATTCATTGCCTATTTGTGGCGGTGCATCGACCATCACAGATAATGGGCGATGGGTAATGCTAGATGGCACTTGCTATGAGAATGCCTATGTGATGTTGGCGTTGCACAGCGTTGAGCTCGCAACTACCAAGGGTTATTACACCGAGTGGAACCCTATTGGCCGCACTTTCCGTGTCACTGGTGCTCAAGATAACCGGTTGGCTGAATTGGATGGTATGCCTGTTCGCGATCTTTATAATCGCTACCTTGCTGATGGCCTCGAAGTACCTTTCGAGCAACTGCATAATTTCCCCTTGATGGTCGGTGACCCGAAAGAGCAAAACATTCACTTGCCACTCAAGGTGAGAGAATGTGGAGAGATAGAATTTAGTGGTCATTTTCAGATTGGTGATGAGGTCAGGTTTTGTTACGACCATCCTTCACTGACCTTGGAGCAGATCCGACTCGGTGTTCAACAGATTGCCTCTCATAGACCGGAGCAGTTTTTTATCTACAACTGCACCTCTCGTATCGATTTTATTGATGGTAACCAAGAAGTAGAAGTCTTCCAGAAGCTCGCAGACACCTATGGTGTGTACTGCATGGGAGAACTCTATCAAGAGCGTGGCCAACAACGAATCCTGCATCATAGCCTCACTTATCTCGCGCTTAGAGAAGGTGAAGGCAAGGCTGTACAGCCATTAGAGACACAACCCGCGACCAATATATCACCTCTGTTTTCATTGATTCGAAATGCACTGCTTGATGTTGATGACATGAACAACAGCATGGCGAGTAAGATTCAGCAACAAGCGACCGCATTGACGGCGAGCTACCGAATTGATCGTCGCACTGGGTTACCCAATAGAAGTGTACTGCGTGAGAAGCTGTCACAAATGAGCTCTGACAGTCATTTGTTGGCTTTGAAGGTCACCACATTTGGTCAAATCAATGAGAAGTATGGTTATCGAGTAGGTGACAAACTTCTGCATGATCTGAGTGATTACTTTCAGAAAGCGCTGTGGCAGTTTTTTGATGAGGGTTGCCAGCTCTACAGTATTGGTATTGGTGAGTGGGCGGTGGTGTTTGATAGTTGGGCCAGCCAAGAACACATTCATCAGCGTTTCTCTGAATTTTCAGACCAAACCGAGCATGTCAATTTTGAGCCGATGGGGCTACCCGATATCGATTATCTTTCGGTTTCAATCTGTGCGGGTGTCGCGAGTCGTCGAGATTTTCCAGCGACCTCGATTGATGACTTGTTACTGAAAGCGATTGAAGCTCGACGCAGTGCGGTGAGCCAGAATAAACATCTGGTGAGTGCCAAGACGTTAATTCAACTAGAGAAGCATCGCCAAGAGCAACTCGGCTGGCTATCGTGTGTGAGCCGCGCAGTGCTCAATCAAAATATTGTTGCGTGCTCCCAACCTATTGTATCGGCGCATAGCCACCAGATAGAAAGCTATGAGTGCTTAGTTCGAATTGAAGAGGACGGTCAGTTGATTGCGCCGGGTAAGTTCTTGCCGATCATTGAGGGAACTCATCTCTATACGCGTTTAAGTCGCCAGATGATAACGCGCACCTTTGATTTTATGAGCCAGAGAACCGATTCGTTCTCAATTAACTTGGCGCCACAAGATTTCAGCAATGAGAAAACCATTCTTCACCTTGAACAAGCCATCAAAAAAATCAGTCACCCACAGCGTATTGGTTTAGAAGTGTTAGAAACGGAGCAAATTCAGGATTACGGTCGCTTGATCGAGGTGTGTAATCACTTCCGAGATCTTGGTGTGAATATTATTGTCGATGACTTTGGTTCAGGCTATTCGAACATTGATGAGATCTTGAAACTGGAACCACAAGTGATAAAGCTTGATGGCAGTTTAATTCGCAATATCGATAAGGATAAAAAGCAACGCAAAATAGCCCAACAGCTGGTGAGCTTATGTCAGATTCTGAATGCTAAAACGGTGGCTGAGTTCGTTCATAATGAGCAGGTGTGTCGTATTGCTGAAGACATGGGTGTCGATTACCTGCAGGGTTACTACTTCGGTCAACCTCAGCGCTTATTCTGATAGGTAGAGTAAAATCTCTTTTTAACGAACAGCTAGAGTGTGCGTTTCACGTGAAACACTGGTTGGTTCAATAACGAAAGTACAATGTAAAAAAGGTGAGCTTATGGCTCACCCTTTTTGTTTTAGTATCTGTCCCGCCCTGAAATGTGCTTATTGCCTTCTCGAACGCCTGTTTGGTCTATTTGAGGGCGTGGCCACATTTGTCGGCGTGGAATACTTTTAGATACTGTTGGTAGTAGTCATCAATGAGCTTGGCAGGTTCGCTTTCACCTAAAGATTTGAGTAACTCAATACCCACTTCGCAAGTACACAGATGGCCACTGTCTTGATTGCGGCGCAAGGTGTAAGAGGATTCGCTGGTGATGTCGAGGTGAACTTGTGGGACAGCTTGTAACCACGAGCCCTTGTTAAGCATCTTCTTCGCTTCTTGCCATGTGCCATCCAAGATAATGAATAGCGGTTTTCGACTCATGGCTTGGGTCATCACTGCTTGCTGACACTCGATGCTTTGATCACTCGGGAATAAAAGAAACGGTTGTCGTGTTTCATCTTCAAGCAGCGCCATTAGCTCAGCTGGTGGTGTTTTCCTTTGCCACACAATGGACTGACACTGCTCAAGGGATTGCTGAAGCAACTTTCCGGTGTTGGTGTCTCGCGACAGTTCATTCTCATGAGTCAGTAGGACAAGTTCGGTTTGGCTTTCAACCGTCGGTATTAGATGACAAACGCACTGGTGAGTGAAGCCACAACCATGGCAAGCTTGTTGGTTACTCATCTTTACAGCTTAACTCCACTTTGTGCAGGTGATACACCATCAGCAAATAAAACCACATCGCTGATGTCAGCATCATCTGCAATTGGAGCAACACTTGGGTTGAGTGGGTAGCTCACACCAGAGTATGACAGTGTGTGTTTTGCAGGTGTTGCACCGCCGCCACTGACATTGAAGATCAGATCCTGCCAGCCGTGGTTTTGCGATTTACCTAAGCGTATGTCGCCCTTAACCAGTGTCACTCGGCTATTGAAGCGCCAGTTATCTTGATGGTTTTCGAAAATTAGCAGTGTACAGCCACCAGAACCACACCAATCGAGCTGGGCAAACAGTTCTTCCTTACCATCGCCATTTAAGTCGTAGGTTAACCAGCGGTACTTAGTATTGTCTGGTGAGGTGTTATTGATCTTAAAGTATTCGCGGATCGCTTGGTCGACTTTTTGATCAAGTTGATCGCTGGAGTTCACCTGCTTTGCGGTTAGATCAACGTTAGCGGTGGTGTTTACTTGCGCTTGTGCATTCTTAGCTTCGAATAGCACCAGACCGCCATTGGCAATCGGGTAGACAACGTTGCCCACTTTCTCTTTTTCAGCGACCAGCTTGCCGTTATCGAGCGTGAAGATGCGCTCGGAGATTAAATACTGTTGCTGGTGGCGAGTCATAACCACTTGTACCTGATTTTGGTTCAGTTGCTGCCAGAAGCCTTGTTCAACAATAGAAGGGTCTCCATTGCTGTACGAGTATGTCGTAATGGCGCTGTGGTCATCGTTGAGCTCAAGGTTGATAGAGAATCCAGTGTTCTGCGTTGAGCTAGCGAAGTAGAGCCCGCTCCAGTCCAATGTTGGATCTTGGTTAGAAACCGTTGCACAGCCATTATAGTTACTGTCATTGAGGTTAAGCTTGGCATGCCATCCATAGATAGAATCGCTCATGCCGTCGCTGCAACTCTCTTTTGTAAGGTTGAGTTTGCCTTGCGCTGCTTTACCTTCTAATTGGTAATCACGACTGCTTGGTGTGGTGCGGCTTGATTCAATATCGAGGATCTGTGGCTGTTCGCCCATCTTAGTGTATTTGAGCTGGTCTTTATCGAAGCTTGCTGACCAGAAGGGTTCATTGCCGAATACACGTGTTGAACGCAGGGGTTGGTCACAACGATCAGGGTTTTCTGCGGTGAGGATATTCACTTGATCAACCACGAAACGTGCCGTGAAATCTGCGTTATAACCTGTTTGGCTCGGTACGGTTAGATGACCAATCAGCTCGCCGTATAAGGCTTGGTAAGGTCTCGTTGAGAGCCCTTGTGCTTCTAATGCGAGTTCTGGCGTTAAATCTAACCAGTATTGTTGTTGGCTACCGCAAGGGGTGAAGGTTCGGCTTTCATGGCCAACCACTACCTGACCACGCATGATGAAGGTTTGCGGTTGAATGCTTAGTGGCTCATCCAAGGTTGCTGGAGGCAGTTCAGGTTGTTGCGGCGTATCAGGTGCCGTAACACAGCCTTGTAGAGCGAATGCGACTAGCCATGTCACTGGGTTTTTCATTACCTTCATGTTATATCTTCCTCGGAGCAACCGTTAATTGGATTTATTATGGCATATTGGTTATTTAAAACAGAACCCGACACCTTCTCTATTCAGACTCTGAGAGTACAAAAAACCTCTTGTTGGGAGGGTGTACGCAACTATCAGGCTCGAAACATGATGCGCGATGACGTTAAGCTTGGAGACCTGGTGATGATATACCATTCATCATGCAAGAAAGTTGGCGTAGCGGGGATCGCTAAAGTAACCAGAGAAGCCTACCCAGACCATTTTCAATTCGATCCAGAAAGTGATTACTACGATGCCAAGTCTTCGCCAGACAACCCGCGCTGGATAATGGTGGATGTCGAGTTTGTGCGAGTGACTCAGCGCTTAATTCCTTTGGCAACGCTTAAAGCGATGCCTGAGCTAGCAGAAATGCCGTTGGTTAAACGGGGCAATCGCTTATCCATCATGCCGGTTACAGAGCAAGAGTGGCAGGCGATCTTAAGCAAAGAAGTGCTAGGTTCTCGTTAGCGTTAGAGAGAGCTTTTTACGTAAGGTTCAAAAAAGGCAGCCATTGGCTGCCTTTTTATTTATTCAGATCTCTTCGACGAGACGAGGTTAGAGCAGGTGCTTTTCTAGGTAGTGAGCAACGGCGTCGTCTGCGCTGCTGCCAATCACTTCATTGTCTGGTAAAGCTTTAAATACTTTCTCATGCGATGTACCCATCACTAAGCCTTTGCCTGCCATAGCCAGCATCTCGGCATCGTTCATTCCGTCACCAAAGGCAACACAGTTATCCAGTGTCAGGTTCAGTGATTTCGCAACAGCGTCTAGGGCATGGCCTTTAGAGACTTCAGCGGCCATTACTTCTAGGCACCAAGGTGTAGAGAAGGCGATGTTCAGCTTGTCGCCAAAAGCATCTCTTAGCTTTTGTTCAAACGTGACCAGATATTCGTGGTCTTGTTCTGGATGTGTGAAGAAGACTTTCGCGATGCCTTCGCTTGGTGCATTTTCTGCTTCAAAGCGCTTGTAGCTAAAGCCAGACTCACTGTGGAATTTTGCCAGCATTTCGTCTTCACGGTCCAGTAGCCAATCTTCATTCTGGTACATGTGAATAAAGAGGTTTGGATCTTGGCGAACAATATCGATAACAGGTTGAACGAGTTCCTGAGGCACGTTCTGGCTATACATCAGTTGATCGTTCTGGTCATGCACGCGTGCACCGTTTGAAGTGATCATGTACGCCGGAATACCTGCGATCTGACGAATACCCGCCACATCGACGTGGTGACGACCCGTAGCGAAGATAAAGGTATAACCTTGGTCGTGTAATTTCTTAAGTGTTAGCTTGGTAAAGTCGCTTAGCTGATGGTTGGGAGCCAAAAGCGTACCATCTAAATCAGAAGCAACAATTTTCACGGAATCTTTTAGTGCAGGAATACTCATTTAACCCTCATTGCAAAAATGCTTAACCAATATCGACGCTAGCCAACGCTAGAATCGTTTTAACTACAATATCTCTAGGTAGAAATTGTATGCCAATTTCATGCAAGAAAAGAGGGCAAAGCTCACTTACTTCTCTTCCTCTTTAGCGCTTATGTTCTTGGTCGGTTACTCAGCTTATTCGCTTATTCGTTTATTAGCTCTAGGCAAAAAACTGATTGATAGCATTCAGTGTTTGATTACGATATTCGTCTTTCTCAAACAGCACCTCATGCTTAGACCCTTCAATGGCCTTAAACTGGCAGGCTGAGTTGGTTTTCTTCAGTTTATTTATGAACTTCACTTGAGCGCTGTTGCTAACAATCTTCTCCTCCCCAGCTTGAATCAATAGCAGTGGGATCTTGATTTGACGAGTTTGTTGTATCGCCTGCTTGGCTGCCATTAACCCTTGCCATACCCAGCGAGTGCTTGGTCCACCAACCTGCAAAGAAGGGGAGCCGTCATACAAGCAACGGAACCAGTGATAGCGTACCTTGCTGTGGCTGAGTAAGTTATTTTCGAAGGGCTTAGAGTAGTACGCTTGCTGTCCCGGGGCATAAGTCGGCTTAGCATAGAAAGCGGTGAGTACTTGTCCAACGACCATCGCGATGGGCTTGAAGTACCATTCAGTCTTAATCCCAAACATCGGAGCGCACAGAGTAACTTTGTCAAACGGGTGATCGGGATGAGTTTGTAGATAGCGAGTGGCTATGGTGCTGCCCATTGAGTGTGCCAGTAGGTAGCGATTGGCGTATCGGCTTAGGTCAAAACTGGCAATGACGTCAGACATGTCTGAGGCGTAATCATCAAACTCATGAATGTGACCAATGTCAGAGTCTGTTACCATACGTTCCGACTGGCCTTGACCTTGGTGGTCAAATGAATAAACGTCATAGCCTTGCTGATAAAAATCATAAAAGAGTTCTTGGTATTTCAAGCAACACTCAATGCGGCCATTTGAAATAACAATGGCTTTGGTGTGCGTTGGTGAGGTTAGGCTACACCAGTACAGCTTCTTTTTACCTGATGATGTGACATACCCATCTTTACGTTGTTGCCAAAGGGCAGGGATCGGGTGTTTAATCGCTTGCTCGAACTCAGGTTCTTGCGTGTACGAAAATGGGGCGGCACTGTGGTTTTCCATGGGAAATTACCTGAACTGATGCATGTGAGAGCTTTATCGCTACTAATGTTGTTAGATTAAAGAACTAGTAAGGAAATGCAAATGGATACTCATGTTTGGCTTGCTTATGTCGTCACGGCGATATTGTTTAGTTTGGCTCCGGGCTCAGGTACCGTTAACTCAATCAGCAATGGGTTAAGTTATGGCACCAAAAAGTCACTTGCGTCGATCGCCGGCTTACAGCTCGGTCTTGCATTCCACATCATGTTGGTGGGTGCAGGTATTGGTGCACTGGTGGCTCAATCTGCGTTGGCGTTCACCATCATCAAATGGGTAGGCGTGGTTTACCTTATTTGGTTGGGTATTCAAAAATGGCGTGATAATTCTAGCTTGGTGGCTTCAGAAGAAAGCTCAACGCTATCGAGTGGTAAGCTGCTTAGAAATGCCGTGCTTATCAATCTAACTAACCCAAAATCTATCGTGTTTTTGGTGGCTTTGTTTCCTCAATTCATCGATCCTACACAACCGCAAGCACCGCAGTTATTAGTGCTAGGAGTTACAACCGTATTCATTGATAGTGTTGTTATGTTGGGCTACACCTCATTAGCTTCACAAATGGGACGTTTTATTCGTTCTGATCGTATAATGAGTAAGATAAATAAAATATTTGGTGGTATGTTCATGGGTTGCGGTGCCTTGCTTGCTGCCGCTAAAGCTTAGTAAAGCAATACAGTTATAGATAAATCAATAGAGTTATAGATAAATGACCGCTACCTACGTTGCTCGACAACCTATCTTAAACCGTAACAAGAACACGCTTGGTTATGAGCTGTTGTTTCGCGACGGAGAAAGGAATGCCTACCCAGCGCATATTGAGTCTAATCGAGCAACGTATCGTCTGATTGTTGAGAACTTCTTATCGGTTGGGCATAACCCTTCGATTCCATCTTCGCGCTGTTTTATTAATTTCCCTCATCAAAGCTTGATTCGTCGGCTTCCTTTAGGCTTGCCGAAAGACAAGGTGGTGGTCGAGATTCTTGAAACCTGCCAGCCGACGGATGAGCTGTTAGAGGCGGTCAAAGAGCTCTATCAAGCGGGGTACATGATTGCCCTAGATGACTTTACCTCTACGCCAGAATGGGAACGATTCCTTAAATACACGCATATTGTTAAGCTCGATATCATGCAAATGGGCTTGGATGAGGCGTGTGATTTGGTAAGAGCTCATCAAGGGAAGAAGTTTAGCTTTCTGGCTGAACGAGTCGAAACTGAGCAAGAGTTTAAGCAAGCGAAAGAGGCGGGTTTTAAGTTCTTCCAAGGGTACTTCTTCAGCAAACCTGAAATCATCAAGACCAAGTACATTAGCCCTGAGCAAGTGATTGCTATGGAGTTGTTCCAAGAAGTGTGTAAGCCGGAAGTCAATTTTCAACGTGTCGAAAGCATCGTCGCGAAAGATGTTGCCTTGTCGTATAAGTTACTGCGTTTTGTGAATACCATGTCACCTCGTCTTGAGGTCACCATCTCTTCGTTCCGCCAGGCTTTGGTTTATCTGGGGCAAGAGAAGCTGAAAATGTTTGTCTCGTTGGCGGTGGCGTCTTATGTCTCTGATAAGAAGCCAAAAGAGCTATATGGCTTATCGCTTCAGCGAGCTCAGTTCTGCCAACGTATGTCTCGTTATCAGGCATTTGAAGGGCATGCCGAGCAAGCCTTTATGATTGGTTTGTTCTCGTTGCTTGATGCGCTGCTCGACTTGTCGTTAGAGAATTTAGTTGAGCAACTGCCCTTGTGTAAAAGTATCAAGGTGGCTCTGCTACGTAGAGAAGGGCCATATGGAACCTTGCTTGCGCTTGAAGAGAGCTTTGAACATGCCGATTGGCAGCAGATGGATGAGCATTGTGCTCATTTAGGATTGAGTGTGGAACAGGTTAAAACTGAGCTCACCGAAGCTCGACGCTGGAGTCATAACGTAACCAATCAGCTCTGATTTATCTTCGTTAAACTTTTATGACAATTATAACGCACGCCTTGACGTGCGTTTTTTTATATCTAATATATATGCATATCCATATATGAGTATGTACTTATGCTTCCTCACCAATTTTTTAAATTACTGTCCGATGAAACGCGAGTGCGTTGCTTAATGTTGATCGTTCGCAATGAGTGCTTATCGGTTGGTGAGTTGACTCAGGCATTGCAAGAAAGTCAGCCAAAGGTTTCACGCCATCTTGCGCAGTTGCGTTCAAACGGCATTTTGACTGATGTTCGCCAGGGACAGTGGGTGTTTTACCGCCTGTCACAAGATTTACCAGGTTGGATGCTAAAGTTAATTGATGACCTTATCGCATCGAACTGTTTGAAAACTGAATACCAGCAAGATATTGAGCGCTTAGAGTCGATGAACTCACGCCCAGTATGTTGCGTTTAATTCTTAATTTAAGTTTCACCACTAACTGAGAGAACACACAATGACAGTTAAAGTAGGTATTAATGGTTTTGGTCGTATCGGCCGTCTAGCACTTCGCGCAGCATTCGATTGGGATGAGCTAGAATTTGTTCAAATTAACGATGTTGCTGGCGACACAGCAACATTGGCTCACCTTCTTGAGTTCGATTCGGTTCAAGGTCGTTGGAATCACGAAGTGGCTGTTGAAGGCGACGAGATGATCATCAATGGTCAACGCATCAAAACCACAAAAGAGCGCGACATTGATGCGATCGATTGGTCTGGTTGTGATGTGGTTATCGAAGCGACAGGTGTTCACCGTAAGACATCTTTCCTAAACAAATACCTAGAGCAAGGTGTGAAGCGCGTTGTGGTATCAGCTCCTGTGAAAGAAGAAGGCATCGCAAACATTGTTGTCGGTGTGAACGACAATATCTTCGATCCTGCGGTACATAAAATCGTAACGGCAGCGTCTTGTACAACGAACTGTCTCGCGCCAGTGGTTAAGGTGATCAACGAGAAGCTTGGTATCGAGAACGCAGCTTTCACCACTATTCATGATCTAACTAACACGCAAACGATTCTTGATGCGCCCCACAAAGACTTACGCCGTGCACGAGCATGTGGTATGAGCCTTATCCCAACAACAACGGGCAGCGCTAAGGCGATTGTTGAGATCTTCCCAGAGCTTGAAAACCGTATCAACGGCCACGCGGTTCGTGTACCACTAGCGAATGCTTCTCTGACAGACATCATCTTCGAAGTGAAGCAAGACACCACAGCAGAAGAAGTCAACGCGATGCTGAAAGAAGCGTCTGAGAATGAACTGAAAGGCACTCTTGGCTTTGAAGAGCGTCCACTGGTTTCTATCGATTACAAAGGTGACCAACGCTCAACAATCGTGGATGCACTATCAACGATGTTGGTCGGTAAGCGCATGGTTAAGATCTACGCTTGGTATGACAACGAGATGGGCTACGCGACACGTACAGCTGAGTTAGTTCGCACTGTCGGCCTTGCATAATACTCTTCATACTTGAAGCTGCAGCGTTGTTAACTGCGTAAGTTCACCCTAATCACATAGACCCACTATGCTCATAGGGCTGAACTTCATTCCTTTTTAGGGAAAAGGTTGCCTACCTGCAACTCCAATTATTTTGAGTATTGGTTCTATAAGAATTTTAAGAGAATACATAATGACACATCCAACATGGCAACTAGACCTAGAGCAAGGTGCGCTAGTGCTTACTCCGTGCCCAGGCACAAAAGAAGCAACGCTTGATGCATCACTGGCTCAGCTAAAAGAGCAAGGCGTTGAAGCTATCGTGACAGCACTTGATGACCATGAGCTTGCAAGTAAAGACGTGGCGGCACTTGGCGAAAAAACACGTGCGCTAGGCATGCAATGGTTCCAGATCGAAATTGAAGACGACTGTGCACCGGGTGCTGATTTTGCTGCGAAATGGCAAGCGGCTAGCCCTGCGTTGCATCAAGTGGTTGATAACGGCGGCAAGGTAGCAATGCACTGTATGGGCGGTTCTGGCCGTACTGGCTTGCTGGCTGCACACCTGCTGTTAGAGAAGAGCTGGGACATGAGCAAGATTGTTCAAGAGGTGCAGGCACTGCGTCCGGGCGCATTCACTAAGCCCATTCAGGTTGAATACATTAATGGCGTAGCGAACAGCTAATAAGCCATTGTTGGAATACAAGGAGCTTTTGGTATCTGGAGTGTTGAACTTATCATGATCCAAAAGCTCTTTTTGTTTAGATTGCAGAGATAGCGTTATGTTTTCAAATCTAAGTAAGAGCGTTCGCCAATATATGTTGGTGACTTTCAACTACTGGAACTTCACCATTACTGATGGTGCACTTCGTATGCTGGTGGTTCTGTATTTTTACGACCTTGGCTACAGTTCACTAGAAATCGCCTCACTGTTCCTTTTCTATGAATTCTTTGGTGTGGTGACCAACCTAATCGGTGGCTGGTTAGGGGCGCGTCTTGGACTCAATAAGACCATGAACATCGGCTTAGGGATGCAAGTCGTCGCCTTGGGTATGCTTGCGGTGCCATCAGCCATGTTGACCATTCCTTGGGTAATGGCGGCGCAGGCTTTGTCTGGTATTGCTAAAGACCTCAATAAGATGAGTGCCAAGAGCTCGATTAAGACTCTGGTTCCTGATGAACAACAGGGCGCACTTTATAAGTGGATTGCGATTCTGACCGGATCTAAGAATGCGCTTAAAGGGGCAGGCTTCTTCATTGGTGGTTTTCTGCTTTCAACGATTGGCTTCCAATATGCAGTGCTTGCGATGGCTGCTGTACTGACATTGGTGTTCATCGGCAGCTTGGTGAGCTTAGAAGCGGACATGGGCAAAGCGAAAACCAAGCCTAAGTTCAAACAGATCTTCTCTAAGTCTGAATCCATAAACATCCTATCTGCAGCGCGTATGTTCCTGTTTGGTGCTCGTGATGTGTGGTTTGTGATTGCTTTGCCGATTTACCTCGGCAGCGTGTTTGGATGGGATCACTCATGGGTGGGTGGCTTCTTAGCGGCTTGGACCATCGCATACGGCTTTGTGCAGGGCATTGCGCCTAAGATTACTGGTAAAGCACAAGGCAAGGTGCCTGATGGACATGCGGCGCTATTATGGGCGGGTGCGTTGGCTATCGTGACTGCCGGTATTGCCTATGCGGTGCAAATTGGCTGGCAACCCGAGTTAGTTATTATCGGTGGCTTGATGGTGTTTGGTGCCATCTTTGCGGTGAACTCATCACTTCACTCATATTTGATTGTAAGTTATGCGAAAGGCGATGGCGTTTCTCTTGATGTCGGTTTCTACTACATGGCAAATGCGATGGGCCGTTTGATTGGTACTATCTTGTCAGGGTTGGTATTCCAAATGGCCGGTTTGTCTGCGTGTCTGTGGGTATCTTTTGCGTTCTTAGCGATAACGACGGTGATCTCTCTGCGTTTACCGAAAGTGCCGCAAATCTCAGCGGCATAAGCTTCAGCCGCATGAGCCTCACTTGTAAGAGTGAAAGTCGCATAAGCTTAAACCACACGAGCTAAATTCGCGATAAGCCTCTCCTTTAACAGTAAGCTGACTTGGTATTTATTCCGGTCAGCTTTTTTATTGCTATAGTAGAATGATTGAATATTAATCAGGCATTTACATGAAGCAGCGAATTCTCTTTTTTGATTTAGCACGATGTGTCGCGGCCATAGCAGTTATCGCGATTCATGTTTTGGCGCCTTATCGGAATGAATTAGGCACTATTCCTTTCGGTGAGTGGCTGACCGCCATTACGGTGAACGGTTTCAGTCGTTGGGCGGTGCCGGTGTTCATCTTGATTACTGGTGCTCTGATGCTCAGTGATCAGCGCCCGTTTGACGCCAAGTACTACCTCAAGCGTCGACTGGGTAAGGTGCTAATCCCTTTCATTGTCTGGTCGCTGTTCTATACCTACCTATCGGGTTGGTCGGTAATGGGCTTCGATGCTGACGTCAGTTGGGATGTGCTACTCAATAGCTATCATCACTATACCTACTATCACCTTGGCTTCTTTTATTACTTTATCCCACTCTACTTTGTGATTCCTTTTTTACAGATCATGGTCAGAAAGTACGGTGATAGATCGGTCTATGCCTTTACGGCGGTATGGTTGTTCACAACATTACTGTTCTTATTGAAAATCGATGGCCCTTGGAGTCATGAGTTGTGGTTGTACACCGGGTACTTACCATTGGGTTACTTGCTGTATAAGATTGTTCCACTTAATAAGATGACTGTCGGCGTGAGTGTGTTACTTGGTGGGTTAGCGTTACTGACCACGGTTTACATGGTGGTTGATGCAAGCTTGGTAGCAGAAGAGTACACGGTAGGGCGTTGGTTATCTTACAAGACGTTGAATACCGTATTAGCGGCGAGCATGGTGTTCATGGTGTGCCGTTACTATGGTGAAGGCTTGTCTGAGAAGAGCAATCAAGTGGTTGGTTTTATCAGTAAACACAGTTTAGGTATTTATCTGCTGCACCCGATTTTCTTGTGGCCAATGAAAGAGTTCGGTTGGTACCAAGGGCACCCTGCTTGGGTTATTCCATTATGGATCGTGATCAGCGGAGCTGGTGCGTTATGGATGAGCTGGTTGGTTTCTAAGTCAGAGAAAACGAGTTGGTTATTGCCTTAGCGGTGAGTGCTAAGGCTTTTTGATGGGTTGCTTAGAAGAGACAGTTGAGGCAGCTAGGGTTAGCGCTTCAACGCAAAGTGTAAGAACTTATCGCCTTGGTAGGTTAAGGTTCCTTTGTCGCCAGGGTTAAGGGCGTGGAAGTAGTGGATGCCGACTTGGAATTCTCGTTTTGGACCAACGACACCACGTTGAACGTAAATCCAGTACTCTTGATCTTCTTGGCCAGGTTCTGCGTCAGGAAGGTCGATGGATTGTTTGTCTAACACCGTGACATTCACTTTCTTTTCTGGCGCATTTTCACCTTGCGAGTGTTTTCGATAGAAACCAATAAATACCCAAGCCGCTAGACCAGCAAGTGCAAAGATGGCAAAAAAGAGTGAATTAGGCATATAACCTCCATGTAGTCGTGATGGTTATTCTAGTCTTTCAAGCAATAGGGATATGTGTTTAAAGCTGTTATTCGTGAACTGTTGTAAGCCAAGCTGATTATTTTTCGGCAGACATCACATTTAGTGGCTTGTTTGGGATAAAGCATTGTTATTTATTGTCTCTTTCTCACGTAAATATCAGTAAATTTGTATAAAAATAAGGGAATGCTCGACTAGAATTATAGTGTGGAGTGGGAGGGCCAAGATGACCGATATTGAAAAAGTGGTGACAAGAACTCGCAATATAGAGAAGTTATTGAGGCTTCAATATCATGCCGAAGGCGAAGGATTGCATGAGCTTGTAACAAGCTGTGAAGAAAGGCTACCGCACGATATGGTGAGCAAGCTGCGTTATATCGCAACGTGTCGTAATAAGGTAGTCAATGAACATGAGGCTAAGTTGGAAGACCAACATAAGTTCATCATGATGTGTAACGACTGTGAGAAGGAGCTGACTCCACGTAGTGGTCGTTTTATCTGGCGAGTTGCGATCTTACTGATGATGGCAATGACTTTAGCAGCCGCGGGTTTCTATTATGCGAACTGGGATGTACTAACACTGCATCTGTTTTCGAAGTGAAAAAATTGAACAAAAAAAGGGACGCTCATGGCGTCCCTTTTTTTATTTGTAACTTGCTTAGTACATCATCGGTAGTGTCATTAGACCTACAACTACCGCGATCATTACAAGTCCTTGTCTTTGCGAAGATGAAATCATAACACTACTCCTAAATTTGGTTGTCTCTCGCTATGTTTTAAAGAATAGCACTACTTATAGGTTTAGATCAAGAATTACTTTCGAAAGCTTTAAAAGTAGTAGAAAACTATTGGTTTTTGGCTTGTTTGGGCGTGTTTAACTGTGTCTTTTGGTGTGTTCTTATTTTATACGTTGTGCTTCATGTTTATCCATTTTTTATTTAAGTTGTTGTTTTGTAATGGTCATTTTGTGTAATTTATATTGTTAAAGGTTGTTAAACTGTATTAATAGGGGTTGGTGGTTTCTGGCTTTGATTTTGTTCTGTTTTAAATTTTTCGGATTGGTTTTTGTAGGAATTTTTACAGAGGACTTGAAAAAACCTGACAAAGTTGGGTTTTAAGAAAGCAAGCCACTTACTTTATAAGTCTAGAGTGATGTGGTGTTTTCGTTTCCCTGTTAACTCTGGATTTGTTTGTTTAAGTTGTTGTTATAATTAGTCTTAAATGCGGTACTTTTTAAATTTCAAGTGTGGTATTTGATGATATATGGGGGTTTTACAAGGAGTCTATAGGTTAGAAATGACTAAAATTCAAGTTTGGACGCTCTAATGCCAATTTAAATAAGTTTGTCGATGAATCGCTCTAGTTTTAAAAGAATAGCCATAGTCATCATGGTAATTGTTACGACTTCAATCTAAAGAGGCTCTTTTTAGTGGAAGCGTAATCAAGATCCAATTTTGAGGGGCTGAGGCTTTACATCAACACTCGTGTGCCTAGACTGGCGACGATTTAAAGCAATGGGGCAAATGGTATGTGGAGTTGGTTGGCGGTTTCCTTATCTGGTATCGGAGCAATAGCAGGAACGAAACATGGACATATCGGTCAGGCCTTGTCGTATAAGGTATTTACCTTTGTATTATTGGCGACCATTGCTTTAACTCAATCTGTCGTTGCTGACTTTACCTATTGGATAGTCGCTGGGTTGGCGATCTCTGCAATCGCAGATGTCCTTCATACGGTTACTCAAAAACGTCCTCTGCATTTTGTGTGCTTCTTATTGGCTCAGCTCTGTTACAGCAAAGCATTTTGGTTACAGCTATCAGGAGAAATGGTCTGGTGGTTGTTCGCGCTCCTATTAGCGGCTTGTGTCGTTGCTTTCTTCTTACTTCTGCCTCGCTTAGACAAACTCGTCTTTCCTGTGGTTATCATGGGTATCGTGCTTATTCAGCTTGCATGGGCTTCTGGTGAGCTCTGGTTGCTTGATCCTCAATTGTCACATGCGGTTGGTTTTGCTGGCTGTAGCGTGTTACTACTTTCGGCACTGGCGTATGCGCTAAATTTCTATCGTAGCCCAATCAAAGGTGCCTACTTTTGGGTGACGGGCAGTTACTTTCTCGCGCACGCTCTCATTGTTGCTTCCCTTACCATTTAGGGTAGAGCTCGCTTAATTCTGAGCTACATCAAGGCAGCTAAGATGAAAGTAGGTACTCTACGTCTACTTCATTAAACATGAGATAGAGTTATGACTACCGAAATTCATGCACACAACGTTTTAAACCTACTGAGTGAAAAGCCCCTGACTCGTGAAGAGTTGACGCAAGAGCTCGCTCAAACATATGGTGCAGAAACTCGCTTCCATACTTGTAAGCTAAATGGTCTGGATTTGGATGGCCTGCTGAAATTTTTCCTGAAGATGGAAAAGGTCGTGGTTGTTGATGACAAACTTTGCACCAATCGCGAACGTGTGTGTAACCACTAATCTCGAGTAACAACTGGTTTTTTGAGCCTTTTGACTTTTATATAAGATGAGTGGATGCGATGTTTCGGCTTCACTCTTTAAATTATCTTTTTACTTTTCTCCTTTCTAGCTTTCTAGCTTTCTATTTGCTCTCGAAAAATTCCCTTCTAATTACATAAGTTAATCCTTTTATTACTGCGTTCGAAAATCAATGTTGAGGCTGCTATACTCCGCGCACTTACGCTTTTCGAGACAAACTTATGGAAATTTTATCTGCAGCGACCATGCTGTTTCTTATTATGGATCCGCTTGGCAATCTACCAATCGTGCTCTCTATCCTTAAGCATATTGATCCGAAGCGTCGCCGTATTGTTCTTGTTCGTGAACTGATGTTTGCGCTGATTATCCTGCTGTTGTTCTTGTTTGCCGGTCAAAGCATCATGAACTTCCTGCACGTGCAGCCTGAAACCTTGAGCATTTCTGGCGGTATTATTCTGTTCATCATCGCGATTAAGATGATTTTCCCAAGTGCGGGCAGTATTACCGGCCTAGCGGCGGGTGAAGAACCGTTTATCGTGCCAATGGCGATCCCTATGATTGCAGGACCGTCGGTGATTGCTGCATTGATTCTGTTGTCGACACAGCACCCTGACAACATGTTAGAGCTTTCAGGTGCGGTGATGCTGGCTTGGGGCGCGACCTTCTTTATTCTGATGTTTAATGGTTTCTTCCTGCGAGTGCTGGGTGAGCGAGGCCTTAAAGCCATCGAACGCTTGATGGGCTTGTTGCTGGTTATGTTGTCGACGCAAATGTTCCTAGATGGTGTAAAAGGCTACATGGGCTAACATCAGTATCATTGCTGAATAAAAAAACGCCGCTCAAATGAGCGGCGTTCTTGTATTTAATGTTTCTGTCATGATGTTTTCTGTAGCTAAGCGTTTTATATCTGAGCTTAAGCTTGATTACATCATGTGCTTGCGTCGGATATCGAGGAGGGCAAAGACTCCGAAAATCAATATTGACCACTTCTCCCAACGTGACATTTCGATCTTATCGCCGAATGCACCGATAAAAATCAGCATCTGCAGGCCGTGCATGAAGAACAAGAACGCTGTCATGATATAAAGCGCAATCGCAGCATTACCCGGGAATGGGTAGAAAATATTTACGATTAAGATAAACCAAACAAAGGCGATGGCTACTTTTGCTAGTGGAAGTAAGAACTTCATTTAATAACTCCTATTCTTCAGTGGTTCGATTAAACAGTCGGTAGCTAGACTGGCCAGTGGTCTTATCGCGATGCAATTCCCAGTTCGCTGGCATAGCCTCAAGCTGCAGCTCTTTTTCTGTCTCGACGTAAATGATGGCGTTGTCTGCCAACCAGCCATTGCTCTCAAGCAGTTGTATAGTTTCTGCAAGTAAGCCTTTACGAAATGGTGGATCAAGGAAAACCATATCGTAAGGAGTACCTGGCTTCTTAAGGAAAGAGATAGCATCAGTATTCACGACATTGATGTTGTCTGCCTTAAGCTCTTTCGCGTTATCAGAAAGCTGTTTGGCCGCCTTTTGATTCATTTCGAGCAGTGTCACCATTTTTGCTTGGCGAGAAGCTGCTTCAAAACCTAGACCGCCAGAACCTGCAAATACATCCAAGCAAGTTGAATGTGGGATATCTTGAGCCACCCAGTTAAAGAGTGTTTCTTTTACTCGGTCAATGGTTGGGCGTAATCCTTCTAAATCATGAACAGGTAGCTTTCTACCTCTCCATGAGCCACTAATAATTCGAACAAAGCCTCCGGATGGCTTTTTTTGTGATGTGTTTTGCTGGCGACGTCTTACCATAGATTTTTTGACCGCTAATAAAGTGATACTATACCGAGCCCAATTTAAGTGGGTTCGAGTATTAAATAAATTTGCAATGACAAAGTGTATCAAGCTAAAAGCAAACTTATTACTGCTTTGTCATTTTTCTTTACTATTCGTTTGTACAAGCTTGTATTGTATAACAATAGCAAAGAGTCGACGTGTATTAAGTCAATACAGCTAATTAGTAGATCTAGGAAACTCCTCTGATGACGGAAAAAAAGAAGCGCGGATTATTATCGTGGCTTGGTTTTGGTGACGAAGAACAAAGCCCAAAAACTCAGAATGAAGCGAACGTAGAAAACGTTGAAGATCAAACTGAAGTTGAATCACAAGTCGAGGCTGAAGCTGAAGTAGCTAAGTCAGCTGAACCTCATTCAGTTGAATCTGAGCTTGCTGAATCAGATCAAGCGCTTGAAGAGACTCAAGAAGAGCAGCAACCTGTCCTAGCAGAAGCAGAAGCAGAAGCAGAAGCAGAAGCAGAAGCAGAAGCAGAACAGGAAGAAGTTGCTGTTCCTCAAGCTCAGGTTGAAGAAGTTCAAGATAAGCCGACAGAAAGTTTCTTTGCGCGCCTTAAGCGTAGTCTTAGCCGCACTAAAGCAAACATCGGTGCTGGCTTCTTTGGCTTGTTCAAGGGTAAACAAATCGATGAAGATCTGTTTGAAGAACTAGAAGAGCAACTTCTGATTGCAGACGTGGGTATGAATACCACGGTTAAGATCATTGAAAATCTGACAGAAAAAGCATCTCGCAATGACCTAAAAGACGGTGAAGCTCTATATGGTCTGCTCAAAGAAGAGATGGCAGATATCTTAAGCCAAGTGGAACAGCCATTGGTTGTTGATACGACTAAAACACCTTACGTTATTTTAATGGTTGGCGTGAACGGTGTCGGTAAGACAACCACCATCGGTAAGCTGGCTAAACAATTCCAAAGTGAAGGCAAGAAAGTGATGTTGGCGGCGGGTGATACCTTCCGTGCGGCAGCAGTTGAACAACTTCAGGTTTGGGGCCAACGTAATAATGTTCCTGTGATCGCTCAGCACACAGGTGCCGATAGCGCGTCTGTTATCTACGATGCCATTGAAGCGGCGAAAGCGCGTGGTGTTGATGTTGTGATTGCTGATACTGCAGGTCGTTTGCAGAACAAGAGCAACTTGATGGAAGAGCTGCGTAAGATTGTTCGTGTAATGAAGAAGATTGATGACTCTGCACCGCACGAAATCATGTTAACGCTAGATGCAGGTACCGGTCAGAATGCTATCAGCCAAGCGAAGCTGTTCAGTGACGTGGCACCAGTAACGGGTATTACGCTCACTAAGCTAGATGGTACGGCGAAAGGCGGCGTGATTTTCTCAATTGCTGATCAGTTCCAGATTCCAATCCGCTACATTGGTGTGGGTGAAGGCATTGATGACCTGCGTCCATTTGAGTCTAAAGACTTTATTGAAGCACTATTTAGCCGCGAAGAGTAACGCGAGTAGCAAAGTGGTTTATCCTTAACCTGCTACCGTTTTAAATTTGATATGAGTGATCGTAAGAGGAATTTTCGGTGATCAAATTTCAGCAAGTGAGCAAAGCCTACCGAGGCGGACGACAAGCGCTCCAAAAAGTGGACTTTCACCTTAAACGTGGAGAGATGGCTTTTTTGGGTGGGCACTCTGGAGCTGGTAAAAGTACCTTGCTGAAGTTGATCTGCGCCATCGAGCGTCCAACTGACGGACGTGTTTGGTTTAACGATCACGATATCACTCGTATTCCAGCTAAAGACATCCCCTTCTTACGTCGTAACATCGGGATTGTCTTTCAAGACCATCGCCTACTGATGGATCGCTCGATCTTTGATAACGTCGCACTGCCTATGCGTATTGAATCTATTTCTGAAAATGAAATAAAACGCCGAGTCAGTGCTGCGTTGGATAAAACCGGCTTGCTAGACAAAGCCCGTTGTTTGCCAAGCCAGCTTTCTGGTGGTGAGCAGCAACGCGTGGGTATCGCTCGCGCTGTGGTTAACCGTCCAACTCTGCTTTTAGCGGATGAGCCGACCGGCAACCTCGATCCTGAATTATCTAACCGTGTATTACGTTTGTTTGAAGAGTTCAACCGCGCAGGTGTCACGATCATCCTAGCGACGCACGATATCGGGTTAGTGAACACTCGCCCTCAGTACCGTCATCTTGAGTTAAACCAAGGCTTTTTGAGTGAGGTTGAAGACTATGGCCGCGAATAAGCGCATTAAGAAACCTCAATCCAATCGAGCAGCAAACCGGGCTTCAAGCGACGGTTTCTTTGTTGTTCATTGGAAACAAGCTAAGTCATCGTTCTCGCAAATGTGGCAACGTCCGTTGGGCAACTTGTTGACCCTTGCGGTGATCTCAATGGCTTTGGCGATGCCAGCTTGTTTGTACCTACTGGGTAAGAACGTTGGTGAAGTGGCTCAAGATGTCACCAGCCCGTCACAAATAAGTGCTTATGTAGAGGATGGTATTCCTGAGCCGAGAGTAATGGTGCTTAAGGATGAAATTGAAAGTTGGGATCAAGTCGAGCTGGTGGAATACATTTCACCGCAACAAGGGCTTGCGGATCTAAGCCAGTATTCTGGTTTTGAAGATGCCCTGACTATCCTAGATGATTATTCATTGCCAGGTGTGTTGGTGATTACGCCAAGCGTGCACAGTGATGTCTTAATCAAAGAATTAGCAAGCAACGTTAAAAAGCAAGAGCTAGTGACCGATGTTCGTTTAGACGAAGATTGGTTAGCTCGATTAGATGCGATCAAAGCATTAGCAGCGGTCATCGTTATTACCCTAACGGTATTGATGTTGGGCGCGGTATTTTTGATTATTGGCAATACATTACGCTTTAATGTGTTGGCGCATAAAGATGAGATTCAAACCATGAAGCTGATTGGTGCTACCGACAGCTACATTCTTCGACCATACCTTTATGCTGGGATGTGGTTTGGCGTTTTAGGTTCGATTAGTGCTTGGGTAATGACGGCATTGATTACCGTATTGCTCAACAGCGCAGTGGATGATTTGGCTCAGCTTTATGATAGCCATTTCCGCTTAATTGGCCTGAGTTGGGATGAATCTTTATTACTTTTGATCGTCGGAACTCTGCTTGGTAGTGTGGCTGCGAAGCTTTCTGCACAGCGTCACCTAAAAGAAATTGAACCAGTTTAGGTGAATAGAGTCATATTTATACGAAAAATAGGCAGTTCTTAACCAGTTTTTGCCTTGTATAGACGAATTGATTATGCATAATTACTTCCCCCTCCTTGAAACCTGTTCATTTTAGGTTCAAGATTGTCGGGTTTTAATAGATGTATTACTCCAGATCAGAGATTGATGAGGAACCGAATGGCAAACCAAGCGTATCAAATGGCTTTAGTCACACAAGATAGTTTAGATAGCTATATCCGCTCAGCGAACAGCTACCCTATGCTGACTCCTGAAGAGGAACGTGGACTTGCAGAGCGATTACATTACAAAGGTGAGATCGACGCTGCGAAAGGCTTGATCCTTTCCCACCTAAGATTCGTGGTGCACGTTGCAAGAGGCTACTCTGGCTACGGGCTACCAATGGCTGATCTCGTCCAAGAAGGTAACATCGGCTTGATGAAGGCTGTTAAGCGCTTCAATCCAGAAGTTGGTGTTCGTCTAGTCTCTTTTGCTGTTCACTGGATCAAAGCTGAGATTCATGAGTACGTTTTGCGTAACTGGCGTATCGTTAAGATCGCAACAACGAAAGCACAACGTAAATTGTTCTTTAACCTTCGTAAGTCTAAAAAGCGTTTAGGTTGGTTCAATAACGGCGAAGTTGAGACGGTTGCACGTGAGTTGGGTGTTGAGCCTTCAGAAGTTCGTGAGATGGAATCTCGCTTAGCGGCACAAGATGCGACCTTTGAAGCACCGATGGATGACGATGACGGTGGTTCTGCTTACACGGCTCCAGTTTACTACCTAGAAGACAAAGCGTCAGACGTTGCAGAAACGGTTGAAGCGGCAAACTGGGAATCTCATACCAATAATCGTTTAGGACTCGCATTGAAGAGCTTAGACGAACGCAGCCAGCACATTGTGCGCTCACGTTGGTTAGATGATAATAAGTCGACACTGCAAGACTTAGCGGATACCTACAGCATTTCTGCAGAGCGTGTTCGCCAGTTAGAAAAGAATGCGATGAAGAAATTGAAACAAGCCGTTGGCGATTTCTAATAGCATCTAGCTTCTATCTAATAGTAGAGCTAACAAATAGCTGAATTTTTGAAAAGGCCGAGATCGAGAGATCTCGGCCTTTTTGTTTTGGATCGATTTCTCAATTTTTGCGATCGAAATTTGCAAAGTGATTTTGTGGATAACTCTGTGAGAAGTTTATTCGTCAGCTGTCTAAAAGCAGGGTGTAGTAAGGCTTTGAAGGGGTTTTTCGAGTGGGGATATGTTTCAGTTAACCCACAGCTAGATCAGGATCATTACTACATGTTGTGGATCTATTTTAAAAAAAGCACTTTATTCACGCAATTCACAGGTTTATCCACAAATGGTGTAAAAGTGATCGCTGGTGGATAACCTTATTAAGTGGATGTGATTGTTAGCCTTGGGATAGGTTACAATGGCAGCAAAGTAAATCAGTATAAAAGAGAAAGTCATGGACCAGTTTAAACATATCGATGTTAAAGGTGCTCAAGCCCTTATTGAACAAGGCGAAGCTCGACTTGTCGATATACGTGACCCGCAGTCTTTTGCGGTAGCTCACTCAAAAACCGCTTACCATCTTACTAACGATACCATGGTGTCGTTCATGGATGAGGTTGAGTTCGAACAGCCAATCTTAGTGATGTGTTATCACGGTATTAGTAGCCAAGGTGCGGCACAATATTTAGTGAACCAAGGCTTTGAAGAGGTATATAGTGTTGATGGTGGATTTGAAGCTTGGCATCGTGCTGAACTTCCAGTGAACGCGGGTTAATAGCCTTCTATCACTTGAACCGCTTCAAGCATCTCTCATAGCATGAATAGGAAGTAACAATGATTAGATTGATGGTGTTAGACAATCCACGTCTTGCTCAAGCGTTTATTGATTATATGGCCTCTCGTCAGATCCCTATTCAGATGTCACCTGAGGGAGAAGGGCGTTTTGCTCTTTGGCTTCTTGATGGTCAATATCAGGTTGAAACCGAGGCCGAGCTCAATCGTTTCCTGTCGGAACCCAATCATAAGCGCTATCAAGCAGCATCTTGGGACATGGCAGAGACCAGAAAGAGCAACTTTCATTATCACACGCCAAGTTTTATGGGCATGATAAAAGCCAAAGCGGGGCCCGTGACACTCAGCCTGATGTTGGTGTGTGTGGTGATTTTTGCACTGCAGCAAGTCGGTTTTGGTCAAGCTATTTTCAACGCCCTACATTTCCCTGCGGTTGACGGACAACAATGGCAATTGTGGCGTTGGTTAAGCCATGCTGTCCTGCACTTCTCTGTTATGCATATCGCATTTAATATTTTGTGGTGGTGGCAGTTAGGTGGGGACATTGAGAAAAAACTAGGTAGCCTCAAGCTACTTCAGATCTTTGCTGTCTCTTCTGCGCTTTCAGGTGCAGGGCAGTACTGGGTTGAAGGGGCGAATTTCGGTGGTTTGTCTGGTGTTGTGTATGCCTTGGTTGGCTATCTATGGGTGGTGGGTGCAAAAGCCCCTCAGTTTGGTTTAGGTATTCCAAGACAGATCGTCGGCTTTATGTTGGTGTGGCTAGTGCTTGGGTACATGCAACCATTCATGGCCATTGCAAACACCGCGCATTTGGCTGGTCTAGCCGCTGGGATCATTATTGGTTGGATTGATGCTATGAAAGCACCGAGTTCAGCACGAAGCGAGTAGATGCTTTTTGGCAGTAGCTAAATAATAGAGACAAAAAAGCGGCCTGATGAGCCGCTTTTTTATTTGGATTCGTTTTTACATCATTATTACTGATAAAGGTATTTGGTAAACAGTAGGTCAGCAATGAGGGTTTTGCCTGTTTCAGGAAGCAATACCTTGTTGAGATGTTCAACTAAGGTTTTTCTTAAATCTTCACGACCAGATAGAGACTTAATGGTTTCTTCGTTTTGTTTACCGAGCAATTCAATCACAGCATCACGAATCAGTGGTTGGTGGTGCTCAATGGCTGCCAAGTCGTTACTATTCGCAACCATAATATCGAGGCGAACCTGAATGTAGCCCAGTTTTTTACCTTTAGTGTAAAAATTGGTGGTCAGGTCAGGCTCTAGCGTGAAGTAGGCTAGTTTGGGTGCCGATTCCTCTTCAGCGAAACTTGATGCTGAAAAGAGTAGGGTAATCGCAAGAAATATTTGGGCTACATAACGTTTGTGCATATTTGTGACTTTTCTTTAGTTTATTCGCGATATTCGAAACGCATTAGTCTTGTTACAATGAGCGGTCTAAATCTAAATACGTTTACAATTCGAAGAACGCTTTAATTTTGTTCGAAAGTTGAAGCTTTATTGTACGTGTAAAGTCACCTATTGAATACTAGTATGAATCAGCCAATATCGCTGTATCTTAATTCGTTAATGAATGTAGATTGGCAAAGTACAGAAACATTTGATTTTCCTAATAAAATCACCAGAGAGTGGCTTTTGGAGCAAGGTTCTCTTTCCCGCAAGTTGGGCAAGAGCTGTCAGCACCTGTCTGTTGAGTTGCTTCATAATCAAGTTGTAGAACGCTCAATGCTACAACAGGACGAGGAACTTCTTTTATCATCGTTTGATTGCTTGCTGCGTAAAGTAATTTTGAAGGGTGATGATGAGCCGTGGGTGTTAGGGCGAACCTTGATTCCTCGAGTCACATTAGAAGATCATCAGCACTCTGACCTTTCTCAACAAGGTAATGTCCCACTTGGTTTAACCGTGTTCAGCGCTGAGAACGTGGAGCGAGATGCGCTGCAAGTCGGTTGGGTTATCGCAGGCGATGAGCGACTGCTCGCGCGTCGTTCTCGATTATGGATGAACCATAAACCGATGCTTGTGGCAGAACTGTTTTTGCCAACATCACCCATTTACTCTAAGGAGAGTGTGTAAATGTTTGCCACCAAAGCGAAGGCGTATTGGCAATTAACGCGAATGAATCGCCCGATTGGTACCCTGTTACTCCTTTGGCCGACCTTATGGTCGCTGATTATCGCCGCGCAAGGCATGCCTGATTTTGATGTCTTGGTTGTTTTCGTACTCGGCGTGGTATTGATGCGTTCAGCTGGCTGTGTTATCAATGATTTTGCTGACCGTAAAGTGGATGGCCATGTAAAACGCACCAAGCAGCGTCCATTACCTTCCGGTTTGGTTTCTAGTAAGGAAGCTATTCTGCTCTTTTTAGTGTTAGCCATGGTTTCATTCTTACTGGTGCTAACCATGAATCCGCTGACGATTAAGCTTTCTGTTATCGGTGTTGGCTTAGCTTTCATTTATCCTTTTATGAAGCGTTTTACGCACCTTCCACAGTTGTTCCTCGGCTTAGCGTTTAGTTGGGCAATTCCAATGGCTTGGGCGGCGCAAACTAATGAGCTACCTAGTGTGGTCTGGTTTATTTTCATTATCAATGCGCTGTGGACGATTGCCTACGACACGCAATATGCAATGGTTGACCGAGATGATGACTTAAAAATTGGCATCAAATCGACGGCTATTCTATTTGGTCGTTTCGACAAGCTTATTGTTGGCTTCTTACAGCTAGTAACACTGGCGATGCTAATAGCGTTAGGCATGCATTACCAATTAGGAGATACCTTTTATTGGGCACTGCTGGTTTCGGGGGGATTGTTTGTGTATCAACAACATCTGATGCGCCACCGTGATCGAGATTTATGTTTCCAAGCTTTCCTAAACAACAATTATGTTGGAATGGCAGTGACAGCAGGTTTATTCATTACCTTCTGGTAAGCACGAGTTTTTTGCTAAACGAACGCTCAATAAAAAGGCACCCAATGGGTGCCTTTTTCGAGCGTGTTCAGTCTAGTGATTAACGCAATTGCTAACCAAGCGATTACTCTGCTTGGTGGATACTCTCTTGAATCGTCAGACGGACCTCTGGGTAAAGCATTGAGTAAAGAAGCTTAGCGAATTGCTGAGTCTTTTCTAAATCGCAGTTACCATCGTTATCCAAATATAGCTGCTGTTTCAAAGTTGCGAACATCGACGCAAACACACCTTTATCGAAGAACTCTGGTGCATTAATGCCTTGTAGACGTCCCAGTCGTTGTGCGATGTCTTGGCTCTTCTGCTCAAGATCAGATTTATCCAGATCAGGGTTTTCTGCCAATAGGTTCAGAGCAATAGAGTAGCGCTGTAGCGTTTCTGAAATCGTACGGCCTAACAGCATCAGTGCTTGGCTGTTTGACTGGTTGATGGTGACTTGGTTGTCCGACACCACAAGCATACCTTGGCCAACAAGCTCTTCAATGATGTTCGCCACCACGCTTTCAAGCTGATCTTCGTCGTAGCTTAAGAACAACTCTTTCTTCAAGAACGGGTAGATAGCAGCAACGTTCTCTTGAATCGTGTCAATGGTTAGGCCGTGCTGACGAATGGTCATCTGAGCAATTAATGATGGTAGAGCAAACAAATGAATGATGTTATTACGGTAGTAAGTCATCAGAATTGACTGGTGACGGTCTAGCGAAATGATGTCGCCCATTGAGTCTGATTCAATTAGGAACTTGTTCAGCGATTCAGCGTGTTTTACCAGATCTTCAGCACTGTCTTTTGGTACCGTAAATGTATCAGAGTAAGGTACGTTCTTAAGCAGAGACAGATAACAGTTGATCTGGGAAACCAAAGAATCACGAGACAATGCACGCTGTCTTGAAGCCAGTAACGCCGTTGCACAAAGTGTTAGTGCGTTGGTCGCTGCCGCATCGTTAATGTGTGTCATCATTTTGGTTGCCAGGTCATTGACCACTGGATTCATCCATTGTGGCTTGCTGGTTCCCATTGGATCGATATCTTTAGTCCACTCTGGAGCGTGCTCGTTCAGATATTGGTTAAGCTGAATCGGCTCACCAAAGTTGACGTAGCCTTTACCAAAGTTGCGCAGTTTACGGAGCGTACGAATCACTAGGCTCGCATTTTCTTTTTCTTTGCGCTTACCACGAAGTTCTTTTGCGTAGGTCGCCACTTCCATTACGTGCTCATAGCCAATGTACACAGGTACTAACGTCACTGGACGGTTCATGCCGCGCAGCATAGCCTGAATAGTCATCGCCAACATGCCGGTTTTAGCTTGTAGCAGGCGACCTGTACGAGAGCGACCACCTTCACTGAAATACTCGACCGAGTAACCTTTGGCGAACAATTCCGCCAGATATTCACGGAAAATAGTCGAGTACAGCTTGTTGCCTTTGAAGCTACGACGAATAAAGAACGCACCACCATGACGGAAAATAGGACCGGCAGGGAAGAAGTTCAGATTGATACCCGCAGCGATATGCGGCGGCACCATGCCTTCGTGGTAAAGCACGTAAGAAAGCAGTAAGTAATCCATGTGACTACGATGACAAGGCACATAAACAATCTCGTGACCATCTTGAGCCAGCTTACGAACTGTTGAAGCGTTGCTGATATGCAGGCCTTGGTACAACTTATTCCACAACCAACCAAGAATCTTCTCACCGCGTTTGATTAGCGAGTAAGAGAAGTTCGCAGCAATCTCGTCCATGATGTCTTGAGCTTCTTTACTCGCTTTCTCGATCGAGATGTTCTTTGCTTGTGCTTCATCTTCAATCGCTTTCTTGATTGCTTCAGATTTTAGTAGGCGGTCAAACAGAGCTTGGCGACTTGGCAGGTTAGGACCTGATGCTGCCAGTTTTTGGCGAGAAAAGTGAATACGTGCCACGCGCGCCAGTTTGTGTGCGATGGTGTTGTCGGTGCCGTGTGAGTTAGCCATGTAACGTAGAGAAACCACAGGACTAAAGCGAACCAAGCAGTCACGACCTGCCAGTAATACCGCTTTTGATTTCTCTAAGCCGTTCATTGCTTGTAGGTAAGGTTTCTGGTTATTCTCTTTACCAGGCTTACGCCCCCACAATACAGTGGCAGGGATAACTTGAACGTCGAGTTCAGAGTCTTCAGCATGCAGTGAAAGCAGCTCAGAGAAGACTTCAATTGATGAGCTTGGTACATAATCATCGTCTTGCAGTAGGGTTTTGCGAGAAGAGATAAAAACGTAGCGTTGCAGTGATTTACCATTGATTTCAAGCTTGCTCAACGGATCAGGTAACCCTAATTCAAGTGCATGTTTTTGCAATGTAAGAATGTCTACACTTGAGCGAAACGGTAAGGCGTATACAATCGGTTTGCTCAAATCAATGTTCAAATCCTCAACAGGGTTTGAAGGAATTGATGTGCCCTTTACCAATACGGATAAAGGTAGCTTCATTAATGAACGTGAAAAAGATTGTCCAGAAGACATATAGGTTCACTGCCTCAATAGTTATTTCAATGTGCTCAAGCGTATCTCTATTTCTATGATGAAAAGGATAAATCCTGTGAGTGAAATAGGGATAAGCCTAGGCGTAAATTTAATCGATGCAAGAATACCAGAAACTGGTCTAACCTTTTAATGGAAATAGTCATATTGCCGTTAAGTTTGTGGAAAATCATTCATCGACTGATTGAGTATAGGGTTAAAAATGACCAAAAAATCAAACACCGGATTCAAACGTATCGTGAAAGCGGCGGGCTTTTCATGGCAAGGCATCACGAGTTCGTTTAAAAACGAGGCGGCATTTCGACAAGAAGTATTCATGGCCGCAGTGCTTATTCCGTTGGCGTTTTACTTAGATGTAAGCCAAGTTGAGAGAATCTTGATGATTTCAGCAGTCGTGTTGGTGACGGTTGTCGAGTTGATCAATACCGCGATTGAAGCGGTCGTTGACCGAATCGGTAGTGAACATCATGAGCTTTCTGGGATGGCGAAAGATGTTGGCTCAGCTGCAGTTTTTATCTGTTTAGTATTAGCGGGTTACGTGTGGCTAGAGATCTTGTTTTTGTAATTCGCTAAAAATGAACTAAAAACAACCAATTGCTTTGCTTTTGTTCAGTTACTGGATATACTCACAGTCAACTGTATAAAAAGACAGGTGAATCATGAAGCCGTTAACGCCCCGCCAGCAACAAGTTTTTGACCTTATCAAAAGTAAGATCGAAGATTTCGGTATGCCACCGACACGTGCAGAAATCGCGCGCGAACTTGGCTTCCGTTCTGCTAATGCTGCAGAAGAACATTTAAAAGCTCTTGCTCGTAAAGAAGCGATTGAGATTATCCCGGGTGCGTCTCGTGGTATTCGTATTTTGCTTGAAGATGCAGCGAATGAAGAGCAAGGTTTGCCACTAATCGGTCAGGTTGCCGCTGGTGAGCCTATTTTGGCTCAAGAGCATGTAGAAATGCATTATCAAGTTGATCCAGGCATGTTTAAACCACAAGCTGACTTCTTACTTCGTGTAAATGGCGAAAGTATGAAAGACATCGGTATTATGGACGGTGATCTATTAGCTGTTCATAAAACACAAGATGTCCGCGATGGTCAGGTTGTCGTGGCTCGTGTCGATGATGATGTAACGGTAAAACGCCTAGAACGTAAAGGTTCAACGGTGCTGTTACACGCTGAAAATGAAGAGTTTTCTCCAATCCATGTCGATCTAGAATCTCAACACTTGTCTATTGAAGGGCTGGCTGTTGGTATTATCCGCAACACTGACTGGATGTAATCAGTACAAACAGCTTATTGATATTTATTCTCAATAACTTGTTATTGTAATTGATATTCATTATCATCTTCTTTGTCGAGATACAAGGAAGATGATGATGCCAAATCCAACCAAACTTCAAATGAAGCCGTTTATTCCTAAGCCGCGCTCTTCTGTTCAAAAGGCTCCTTTTGATCAAGGGTCTGCACATCAGGAATTCCAAGTTCCGACGGATCTCGTTCAACATCTTTGGTTTCGCAGCCGCGAAAGCCTTGCCGATGACGGCTTAGTTTATGACCCTATTGCAGCTCAAGCCTGCAAGCGCTGCCAACTAGCACCGGAATGTCTTACCGGTGAACTCGACCAACAACAACTTCTCTACGCAACATTGACTCAGCTTTGCGATTCTCAGGTACAGCAGTTTTTATCTCATAACCCAGATGCTTGGATCATTAATGTTGGTGCCGGGCTCGATACGCGTTTCTACCGTTTAGATAATGGCCGCTGTCATTGGGTTGAATTGGATGTCACAGAGAACCTAGTTTGGCGCCAACGCTTGTTCCACAAAAATGAACGCTATCGTTTAGAATGTGGCTCGGTTGATGATCTGACTTGGTTGGATGAGCTCAACATCCCAGAACAAGCCTCAGTGATGGTGGTGTGCGAGCATGCTTTGCTTGATTGCAATGAACAACAAACTGCATATTTTATTCAGTCATTGAGTCGTTACTTTACTCATGCACACGCGTGTTTAGTGTTAGCTGGAGACAAAAGCTCTAGTGCTCTGGGGCAAAAGCTTGGTTCAGGGAAATATGCACATGGCTTATCTTCCCCAGTAGACAGTGTTCTTAATTGGCTGCCATGGGCGCAATGGGTAAAAGCGTTTTCTCCACTTGATCAACAATGCAATCGTTGGAAATTGTGGCAGCGATTACTGTGTAAGATCTCTCAGGTCAAAAAGCGCTTAACGCCACAGTTAGTGCTTGTTAAGTGGTAGTGCTAGCGACTTTGTTTGCAGGTAGCTGAATAGACGTATCAAGATAAGTAAAACCCCACAACATAGTGAAAGCCCACCCACTAGGTTAAACTATCGCCTCTAATTAAAGAGGTGATCGTGAAGCTATTTAATCCCCAAACTATTTTTCAAACGCTATCCAATCAGGCGATGCACAAAAAAGTGCTATTGCTCGCGATCCCGATGGTTCTCTCTAATATTACGGTTCCACTGCTGGGCTTAGTCGATGCTGCGGTTATCGGTCACCTAGAGCATTCTTGGTATTTAGGTGGTGTGGCATTAGGCGGCACCATGATCAGTGTGACCTTCTGGTTGCTTGGTTTCCTGCGTATGTCAACGACTGGATTGGCCGCGCAATCTTATGGTGCGAATGATGGTAAGCAGCTTGGTTTAGTCTTTGTGCAAGGCGTGACTATGGCCTTAGGGTTTGCTGGTGTCTTTTTGCTTTTACACAGCTTTGTTGCGGATGCGGTTTTCTCATTGAGCAGTGCCAGCGAGCAAGTCAAACATTATGGCCTGCAGTACTTCTCTATCCGTGCCTGGAGTGCGCCTGCTGCGCTAACTAACTTTGTAATTTTAGGTTGGTTGCTCGGAACCCAAAATGCTAAAGCGCCAATGTGGATGGTGATTATCACTAATATCACCAACATTGTTTTAGATATCGTATTTGTGATTGGCCTCGGCTGGCAAGTTGAAGGTGCGGCATTGGCATCGGTGATAGCGGACTATGCGGGTCTAACGTTTGGCTTAATTTGTGTTTATCGAATCTGGATGAAGAGGCAACTGCCATCTCCATGGGAGCTGCTTAAGAAAACCAGCCAAGGTTTGAGTCGTTTCGTAAAACTGAATCGCGATATCTTTCTGCGCTCGCTGTGTCTGCAAGCGACTTTCACTTTTATGACCTTCCAAGGTGCAAGTTTTGGTGATGATGTTGTGGCGGCCAATGCGGTATTGATGAGCTTCTTGATGATCATCTCTTATGGGATGGATGGTTTTGCCTACGCAATGGAAGCTATGGTCGGAAAGGCGATTGGCGCGAAAGATAAAGAAGAGTTAAATCAGTCTTTGATTGGCACTTTCTTCTGGAGCTTCAATATTTGTTTGGTACTGACCATAGCGTTCGCGATTGCTGGGTCTAGTTTGACTAATATAATTACTACAATTCCAGAGGTTAAGAGTCAGGCTGAGGTGTATCTGCCATGGCTGATTGCGATGCCGCTCGTTTCTATGTGGTGCTTCTTGCTAGACGGTATTTTCGTGGGCGCGACCAAAGGCAAGGATATGCGCAATAGTATGTTTGTGGCCACCTGCAGTTTCTTTGCGATTTTCTACTTAGCATCAGGTTTAGAGAACCATGCACTGTGGCTAGCAATGTTGAGCTTTATGGCAATGCGTGGGATTGGTCTTGGTGTTCTATTTATCTCTCAGTGGAAGAAAGGTGAGTTTCTCGCTTAGCTTAGATAAATTAGTTCAGGGAGCGAAAAGAGAATCTGTGCAGGTAAAGTAGCATTTAGAACATCATGATCTAATTGCTAGCATGGCTATATAATTCAGTGGTTTAAATAAAAACAGCAAGCTTATGGCTTGCTGTTTATGTATTTGGCCTACAGGTGGTCAAATAGTCCTATTGGTTCTTTGTTTAGAACAAACGGTTAAGTCCGTTCAGCGCTGCGACGCGATACGCTTCGGCCATTGTTGGATAGTTGAAGGTAGTATTCACAAAGTACTCGATGGTATTGGCTTCGCCTTTCTGTTCCATTATTGCCTGACCGATGTGGATGATCTCAGCAGCACGCTCACCAAAAACGTGGATACCTAAAATCTCTTTAGTTTCACGATGGAAAAGTATCTTCAAGCTACCAATATCTTTACCTGCGATTTGAGCACGAGCTAAGTGTTTGAATGAAGATCGTCCCACTTCATAAGGTACTTTAGCCGCAGTAAGCTCTTGTTCTGTTTTACCGACAGAGCTGATCTCAGGAATGGTATAGATACCTGTTGGGATGTCTTCGATAAGGTGTCGTTCTGCTTCACCTTTCACCACGGCTTGGGCTACGAATCGACCTTGGTCATAAGCAGCACTTGCTAGGCTAGGATAACCAATCACATCACCAACAGCGTAAACATGTTCAACACTGGTTTGGTAGTTGCTGTTGACTGATACTTGTCCTCGAGAGTCCGCTTCTAAGCCAACGGCACCAAGATTCAGCTTGTCAGTATTACCCGTTCGGCCATTGGCATACAGTAGACAGTCGGCACGCATTTTCTTACCTGATTCTAGGTGAATGATTACACCATCGTCAGTACCTTCAATTTTCTCAAAGGTCTCATCGTTACGAATAACAACGCCGCTGTTCCAGAAGTGATAAGACAGAGCATCTGAGGTTTCATTGTCTAAGAATGACAACAGGCGATCGCGAGTATTAATAAGATCGGTTTTAACGCCTAAACCACGGAAGATCGACGCGTACTCACAACCGATAACGCCAGCACCATAGATGATGATGTGTTGAGGGTCGTGTTTAAGAGAAAGAATCGAGTCGCTGTCGTAGATACGTTCATGCAGAAAGTCGACGTTGTCTGGCTGATAAGGGCGAGAACCTGTTGCGATAACAAATTTGTCTGCGCTGTAATGTTCTTCAGTACCATCGCTCTGCATGACAGAGATAGTGTTAGTATCGATAAAACGCGCAGTACCAAACACTAATGTGCACTGGTTACGGTCGTAGAAGCCTTGACGCAATCGAGTCTGTTTGTCGATGACTGACTTAGCATGCCCCAGAATGTTGGAGAAGGTTGAGTGAATGCTTTTATTATTCTGACAAAACAGCGGGTTGCTATTGAATTCAATGATGCGGCTTACTGCATGACGTAGCGCTTTTGAAGGAATCGTTCCCCAGTGGGTGCAACCACCACCAACGCTGCTCTCCTTTTCAATGATTGCAACGTTCAACCCGGCTTTGGTTAATCCCATTGCTGCCCCTTCTCCTCCGGGGCCACTACCAATTACGATTACATCAAAGTGGTTGGAGTGCGGCATAGATATCTTCCTTGTTATATTTGATTAACATTGCTTTAGCGAGATTTTAACTGATTCTGTTCTTGGGTACATGAAAAGGGCATCAGAGAGTCGGTGGGATCACGCAGTGTTATCGAAAAAATAATATTTGGTATGTTGTATGTCTCCAAATGACAGTGTGGATATTGAAATTTTTTCTTCGAACGTATTTACTTCGGTACGTGAACAAAGAAGTGTGTTTAGTGTCTTATATAACCAGAGTGCCTTATATAAATATGTGATTCGCGTTATATTGAACAGAGTATTAGGCATGCCTGTTTTGGCTGTAAAAGAAGAGTTTGATAAAGTATGAAACCAATGGGCATTCGCGCGCAGCAAAAAGAAAAAACTCGTCGCAGCTTAATCGATGCAGCATTTAGCCAGCTCAGTGCCGATCGTAGCTTTTCCAACCTAAGCTTGAGAGAAGTTGCTCGTGAGGCTGGAATAGCGCCGACTTCCTTTTATCGTCATTTCAAAGACATGGATGAGCTTGGCTTAACCATGGTTGATGAAGGTGGCTTACTGTTGCGTCAGCTAATGCGTCAAGCTAGGCAACGCATAGTAAAAGAAGGCAGTGTGATTCGTACCTCGGTTGAAACCTTTATGGAATTCATTGAAAGCAGCCCAAACGTATTCAGACTGTTATTGCGAGAGCGCTCAGGAACCTCTTTTGAGTTTCGTGCTGCGGTAGCTCGTGAGATACAGCACTTCTCTGCTGAGTTAACCGAATATTTGATAACGACTGGCATGACACGAGATGAAGCTTTTACTCAAGCTGAAGCCTCCGTCATTTTGGTCTTCAACTCAGGGGCAGAAGCATTAGATTTAGATCGACGTCAGCGAGATGAATTGGCTGATCGCTTGATCATGCAATTGCGAATGATGGCCAAAGGTGCTTTTTGGTATCGTAAAGAACGTGAACGTAACCGATTAAAAGGCGGGATTGAATAATGTCGAATGAGAATAATACTGTAAACCGTGGTTCTGAAAGAAAGACACTCGTACTTGCTGTTGTTGCAGGTGTGTGTGGTGATGCACTGTTATCTTGGGTAACAATGAGCGAAGTGGGCTTCTCTATTTTCCCATTGATTGCTTTAGTTTTGGCTGTACAAGCGCTTTACCAAGAATACCTAACTAATCCAGTATCTGAAGATATTCCATTAGTGGGTTTAGCTTGTTTCTTTGTCGGTGCATTTGGCCATTCGGCTTTTGTGAAAGCACAACACCCTGATGCAGGATCAAACTTCTTCGCGATTATCGTCGCGATGCTACTGCTCGCTTGGGTAGGTAAGAAACTAGGCTTTATCGGTAAAACCGCTTAAACCAACGTATAAATTAAAAAACGAGCCAATTGGCTCGTTTTTTTGTATCTGCTGTTTAGCTTCGACTTCGACCTAGATAGCGAGACTTACGCTTTACGCTCTAGGAATACACCGGCTTCCATGTGGTGCGTATAAGGGAACTGATCAAATAGAGCAAAACGAGTGATGTCGTGTGTTTCGCTTAGAATGTCTAGGTTCTCTTTCAATGTCTCAGGGTTACAAGAGATGTACATGATACGCTCGTAGCCTTGAACCATCTTACAAGTATCAACGTCCATACCTGAACGCGGTGGATCAACAAAGATAGTGTTGCAGTTGTAGCTCTTTAGATCGATGTTTGCTTGTTGTAGGCGGCGGAATTCACGCTTACCTTCCATTGCTACGGTAAAATCTTCCGCAGACATACGAATGATCTGAACATTATCAATCTTGTTCGCCGCAATGTTGTATTGAGCAGACTCAACAGATGGCTTCGCTAGCTCAGTTGCAAGTACACGCTCAAAGTTTTGTGCCAGAGCTAATGAGAAGTTACCGTTACCACAGTAAAGCTCTAATAAGTCACCTTTGCTGTCTTGAGTACAGTCGACAGCCCATTCAAGCATTTTCTCTGCTACTTTACCGTTTGGTTGAGTAAAGCTGTTCTCTACTTGCTGGTATATATAGCTATCACCATTCACATCTAGCTTTTCAATTACGTAGTCGCGATCAAGGACGATTTTCATCTTACGCGCACGGCCAATCAGGTTTAGGTTAAAACCTTCATCATTCAATTGCTGCTTCAGTGCTTTAGCATCTTGAATCCATTGCTCACCCAATTGACGGTGGTAAAGCAGTGACACCAAAATCTCACCACTCAACGTAGAAAGAAAATCTACTTGGAATAGCTTATGGCGTAGAGAGTGGTTGTCTTTCATTGCATCTGTTAGTAGAGGCATTAAGTCGTTGATAAGACGACTAGCCGCTGGGAACTGGTCTACACGGTATTTTTCTTTGGTCTCTTGATTGAACATGACGTAATACATATCGTCACCTTCATGCCACACGCGAAATTCAGCACGCATGCGGTAGTGTTGTTCTGGAGATTCATACACTTCCAACTCAGGCACATCGTATTGTGAGAACATTTCAGTAAGACGCTCAGTCTTTTCTGCTAGTTGTTCTTGGTAGCGTTGCGGGTTTACATCTAAATTCGCCATTGTTATGCCTTTTTGCTGTCGTGCTTTTAAATCAAGAGCGCAGATTTTATTCAATCACAGGCGCTTGTCCAGTGTTGAGAGCTATTCAATGTAAATCGAGCATGAAAACTATAGCTTATAACTATCTTAGACTAGACAAATGATTCATAGGTTAATACTATCTCCCGCAAGCTGGTGCCATTTGGATGTATAGATGGCTGAAGAGGGAATCTGGTGTAAATCCAGAACTGACGCGCAGCGGTAAGAGAGAACGAGTATTCAAAGACACTGCAAATAGCTTTTTGTGGGAAGTCGAATATGAGGTAAACCATAAGGTTGTGCTCTTGAGTCCGAATACCTGCCAGCGGCTAAGCCATACAATGTGGCTTGGTAGGACTTTACGCGATTTAGGATCACAACATGAACAAATCCCTTTTAGCGGTTGCTGTAGCATCGCTACTTTCACCTATCTCCAATTTACACGCACAAGAAGTATCTACTGACGAAACCATGGTGGTTACGGCTAACCGTTTTGAGCAAGATATAAAGTCAACGTTAGCTCCTGTAAGTGTCATCACTCGACAAGATATTGCTAGCTTGAGGGCGCAAAGTACTTTTGACGTTTTAAAAACATTACCAGGTGTTGAAGTTAATTCATTGGGTTCAAAGTCGAATGAAACTAGTATTTTTATTCGAGGTACAGCCAGTAAACATACATTAGTTCTACTTGATGGTGTTAGGTTGAATTCTGCAACAGCTGGTGGTGCGTCGATCGGGTTAATACCAGTTAGTGCAATTGAAAAAATTGAAGTTGTTCGTGGTCCAAGAGCTGCAGTGTATGGTTCTGATGCGGTAGGCGGTGTAATAAGTATTTCCACAGTACCTACTAGTGGGAGCGTACATGAAGCGACCTTAGCGACTGGTAGCAATAATTCTACGCAGCAAACTTGGCGCTCAGTTGGTGATATATCAGATAGTACTCGAGGAAGCTTCTTTTATAATAAGGAGAAGAGTGATGGTTATCGAGTTTATGAAGGTGCAGCTTCAGGAGAGAAAAGTGGTTATGAATCAGAGGTGATTCTTGGTAGCTTAAACCATCAAATAAATGAAAAGTTTGCTTTGTTTTTTACCGGTTTTAGCCAAAATAGCGCATCTGAATATGCAGACACATATAGTGGTCCTAAAAAAGTAAGCGAAGTTGATGCGTATAGTTTCAGTTCAGGCGTCAAATATTCTGAAGGGGCAATTCTTTCTTCACTTGAATTTGGCTTGATGAAAAATGTAGGGGCTGATGGCAATGCTGATGGCACGACAGCTAAAACGGAAATATCTTCAAAAAGAGAATCTGTTTCTTGGGTCAATACATACGTCATTTCACCGGACTTCTTAATAAACGGTGGTATTGATTATTACAAGGAGTATGCGGATCGTGGGGCAGCAAATACCACATCGTATGATAAAGAAACGAAGGATAATAAAGCCGTATTTATTACAGGTATTGCATCTTTTCTTGAAGGTGGAACTATCGAGGCAAGTGCTCGTTACGATGACGATAGTGCATTTGGCGATCACAGCACATGGAATTTAGCTGCTGGATACTATGTTTTAGAAAATGTAGAAGCAATTGCGAGTATAGGTACAGCATTTAAAGCCCCTACTTTTAATGATCTGTACTGGCCTGGTTCTGGTAATCCAGATTTGAAGCCTGAAACATCAGAGTCTAAAGAAGTTGGTTTTCGCGGATACCATGACTTACTTGATTGGTCTGTGGTTGGTTATCAGTCAGATATTGAGGATATGATTGACTGGGCGCCAACTCCAGCAGGGCCGTGGGTGCCATCCAATGTTGATAATGTTGAAATAAAAGGCTTAGAGGTTGAGATTAGTTTTGAAGTTGCTTCAATCTCGAATCGTTTTGTAGCCGACTGGAAAGATCCAAAAGATAAAAAAGATAATTCGCAGCTGATCCGCAGAGCGAAAGAAAACTTTAAGTGGGTTTCAACATATCAGTTTGAAAATTTCGATTTAGGACTTAGCGTTAATTACACTGGTGATAGAAAAGACAAGAGTGGCGAGACTCTCAAAGCGTACACTACTGCAGACTTAGGTTTAGGTTACCAAGTGACAGATAACTTTAGTACAGACTTGAGACTATCCAACATCTTTGATGAAGAATACAAAACGGCTCTTGGTGCGAATGGTAACTATTATTTGGGTGAAGGCCGAGCATATTACTTTAGTGCTTCTTACCAATTCTAATTTACACCTAAACCGCCTTCGGGCGGTTTTTTCTTATTGGGTATATCAATGAAAAAGAGAGTCATCATAAGTTGGTCATCAGGGAAAGATTCGACATTAACGCTGGAGCGTCTACTTGAAAGCTCCGAATATGAAGTTGTAGCTCTCTATACGACGTATGTTGGAGATGAAGTTCCTTTCCAAGTGACTCCGATTGATGTGGTTGCTATGCAAGCTAAGTTAGTCGGGTTGCCATTAGTTACGATTGAGCTTCCAGAAGTGTTCCCTAGTAATGAGATTTATCAAAGTACTATTGTCTCCGTACTTAAAGGTTCTGGCTTATCAATTGATGCGGTCGCGTTTGGAGACATGTTTTGTAATGGCATTGCAGATTATCGAAGAAGCTATATAGAACCAGCAGGTTGGGAGTGTGTGTTCCCTCTAATGGGAGAGAGTAGTCAGGCACTTGCGAGTGAAATAATAGACAGAGGAATTGAAACCTTTCTCGTCACAGTCGATAGCGATGCATTAGACATGAGCTATTGCGGGAAAGAATACACGCTTGACCTAATAGACAGCTTACCGAATCATGTCGATCCATGTGGCGAAGATGGTGAGTTCCATACCTTAGTAACGTCAGCGCCATGCTTTAAAGGAAAGCTCAAGGTAGATCTAGAAAATGTAGAGCAAGGTGAGCGCTTTGTGCATCAACGTTATCAAGCTTGCATTATATAGAGTGAGGATTGGCGAAAACTAAGCGAAGGGGTATCATTGCAGCGAAACTTATTACAGGTAATCGTTGTGTCGGATAGTCTACAAAAAAACATATTGGTCTTTGATTCTGGGGTGGGTGGTCTATCCGTATATAAAGAGATAAGCCAGTTACTACCGAATCATAACTATACTTATGTATTCGATAACGAGGCTTACCCATACGGTGAGCTCGACCAGCAAGTCCTTATCCACAGAGTTCAAAGCATCGTCACCAGTTTTGTGGCTAGCCACGCTATTGATATTGTGGTGATAGCCTGCAATACAGCAAGTACAATTGTGTTACCTACTCTTCGGGCTAATAACTCAATCCCAATTGTCGGGGTTGTTCCGGCAATCAAGCCTGCATCCCTACTTGCCAATAAAGCCGTTGGTCTTATTGCAACACCTGCAACGATTACTCGTGAATACACACACGAGCTCATCAAAAACTTCTCGAGTAATAAAAGAGTCGAGCTTTTAGGTTCTACACGGCTGGTGGATATGGCTGAAGATAAACTCAGAGGTGAGGCGATTAACCTTGAAGAGTTACAGCAAATCCTTCAACCGATGATCAATACAATTGATGTGGCCGTTTTAGGATGCACGCATTTCCCGCTGATAAAATCTGAGATTCAACAAGTCTTAGGTAAGAGTGTTTTATTGGTTGATTCCGGTAAAGCGATTGCGAAGCGAGTTCAAGATTTATTGGATTTGGAAAGTGGTAATAGAGAAGGAGGAGTGCGCGAGGTTTTTTGTAGTGCACTTCCTAAGAAAGAAAGTGCACTAAATAGCATGTTAAAGCAGTTAGGATTTAGCTCAGTTCAGCTTCGTCCGTTTCTGGATGTTTAGGATCATTTGCAACTCGCACTTTTAAAGTTCGTTGCATGTAATCTTTATCGTTAAGTTCTGAAATAGCATGATTCACATCATTGCTAGCCATTACGACAAATCCAAAGCCTCTTCTTTTACCAGTACGTTTGTCTTTCATTAAGCGTACTGCAAATACTTCACCATACTCTGAGAATAATTCACGTACGTGTGATTCATTCGCTTTGTATGGAAGGTTACCTACATAAAGTGTTTTTGTTGATGCCTTAGGTTCTGAGTCTGATTTTGAGTCGGTGCTTGAAAAGTTAACAACAAAAGCGGAAGCCAAGACACCAAGGATAAAGGTAATTGCAGGCGATATATCTACCTGAGAGAAAACAATGCCACCTAGAACAGCTAGTGCGACAATTAACAACATCGATTTTTTTGAGTTCATATCGGAATACTACATATTAATAAACGAAATAGACGCATCTACTCTTAACAAAATAGATACATGAATCTTACGTTCATGGTTTCCATTTTGCCAATGTATTGCTGTGATACGTCTCAAATGTTTAGTTTTTATTCGAAAAATGCGGATCTGGTGGCTTTTTAGGCGAACAAAACTTTTATTCAAAAAAGCCCTTGTGCTCTATGTCGATCTCTCTATAATGCCGCCTCACCGACACGGAGTGAGACGAAAGTCACACAGCGAAATCGGTAGAGAAAAAGGAGTTGAAAATAACCCTTGACTCTCTAAGTGGTGCAGGTATAGTACGCACCCCTAGCGACTGAGATATGAATCACAAAACGCTAGCGCTCTTTAACAATTTAAACCTATCAATCTGTGTGGGCACTCGTTGATGAATATCAAAACGTTATTACTTAGGTAGTAACCGTTACTTCGGTAACAAACTTGATTTCAATGAACTGAGTGACCAATACAAA
>NZ_CAWNBB010000094.1:0-5368 GCF_963872585.1 Vibrio sp. 10N.222.47.A9
GGAGTGGATTCCATACATCATGTTGGAGCTAATACTCATTCATATCGTATTAACGTGAACTTGGATTAGTTTTATTTGCATATTTTTGTGCCAATAAGACTTATTTAATGTAATTCATGTTTTCTACATTTCGAACAAACACTTTTATACAAAAGTGCAATCAGGAGCATAATGTGTATGAGTTAAATTGGTTATGATTGTGGAAAATTTAGAGCTGCTCGGGATTCAAAATGATCTCGCTCAATCTGATAAATCAAAGAAGTACCTTAATATCACAAGAGACACTGATGAGTTTCTATCTGTGCTGGTTAAAGCAACTAGCGCACGCAAGAGCTTGGAAGTTGGTACATCTAACTGATATTCAACGATTTGGTTAGCTTCGGCACTTCCTGATGATGGTAAAGCTTACACCATTGAAGCGAACCTTTTTAAAACAGGTGGTTTATTGGTCTGTGACAATGCCACCTCACATGCACAAGAATTTGCAGACTTCAGAGCTTGGATAAGCTCTCAGCAACACCTGAGTGCTTCATTAGTACCAGTATTACTGGTCTATAAAGGGGGAAAATATGGCTTATAGAAGTCGTTCGACACTCATAAATTTACTTTCTGAACTTTATGATCTTATGGGTGATTTTTGGATAGTAGGTATGGTTCTTAGCCTGATATTTACTGTCATCACGGCATTAGCTATAAACTGGGCTTTTAATACAACTGTAAATGATAACGGAAATGTCATAACTCAGTTGTTAGCGCCAATTTATTTCTTTCGTTGGTTAACAGTGCTAGGGCCTGGAATACCAATGATTATGTTTTCAATGAAAACTTATCAAGCATGGTCGAAGCTCATATAGAGGGAAAATTCGTATCAACACGCGCACTAAAATCAATCTCCACCTCCACCAAGCAGAGGCCAGTGAAAGATGAATAGAATCCGAAATATGACAGTTAGATCCCTATTCAAAGTGAAGCCTTCAAGCTTAATAAAAGCATCGCTTGCCAGCATCTTTGTTTTGGTTATAAGTGCAATCGAGAACAGGGTTCTATCTGAACTCCATAGCGAGCCGTCAGTTGTTTATTCGCAGTATTCCTATAATGGCAAGTTTGGTAATGCTGGTCGCGGTTTGAGCTACGACATCATACTTAACGAAGACGATGGCGCTGAGTACAAAGTACAAGGGTATGATTTCGCAAGGCTTCGAAGGCTAGAAACTTACCGTAAAACAGGTAGGCTTGAGCCTGGGGAGATCGGAGGGATCAGAGTTGGTTTAGTGCCGACGCGAATTGAAAATATTGATCAGGTTGTTTACATCGAGTTTAACAATCAAGTATTGCGTGAGGCTAGTTCCGCGATTAGCGATTTGAACAAACGCAATAGAGATAGACTTGTTTTGGGCTTTGTGGGGGCTGTGATTTGCTTCTTGTTAATTGTAGCTATCGAGAACATTAGGGTCCGAAATGATGCCAATTGAACCGTTGTCCTATGATGGTCAATGTTCAATGCGAACAACTAGAGAAGCGGTGGACCTGTTTTCCTGATTGTTTTATCAAATGTAACGGAGTAATTGTAGATAACCTTGTAACTCAACGTGAAGGCCAAGGCTACAGTATGTTGAAATTGACTGAATTTGGGAAAACTGATTCATAAGGGGAAAATTTGTGACTATTCAGCAATAGTCAGTTTATAGCGGTCTTGGTATGTTCAACAATAGTTGCCTGCATATTAAGCGTTGGTACAGAATCAATACAGAACTAATCTTTGACATCCTTATGGGTGTGGTTCTCGCTCATGCTTTAAAAGCAGGCCACAACATGATCAAAAGAGACCCTGAATCTAAAGCTGATTAAAACAATTATGTCCAGAGGTTTGACAGAGCCGATCATGGCAAACTGTGATCACCAAGCGATTCTGTCGTATCTTAATTACCAAGCGGCTTTGTCATTACGTTAACTACCGAAGGAAAATGACGGGACTGAATTAGCGTACTTTTTAAAGTAGTTAAATAAGCTTTAGAGGGTGCTAAGGATGTTCTATATGGATTCAAAATCACAGTTTACTGTCGATATAATTAGCAAAGTCCTTGATGGCAAAATTACTATCGATAGCGACACGCAATTGCTGCAGAAATCTCGAGGGACGGTTGAACGTTACTTGAATAGCTATCGCAAGGAAGGCATTCGGTTTGTGATTCACGGTAACACTGGTCGTGCCCCCATCAATAAAATCCCTGAGTCACTCAAGAAAGAGGTTCAAGCCCTCATTCAAACCAAGTGCTACGACTTTAATCTTCAACAGAGCTACTCATACCTTACAAGGATCATGTCCATATCATCACGGCAGATAGCGGGAGAGAGTTTGCAGGTCATGAAACCATCGCAAAGGAACTGGGGGCTGATGTGTACCCCCGGTATTTTGCCCATCCTTACAGTTCTTGGGAGCGTGGAGCTAATGAGAATGCTAACAGTCTTTTGAGGCAATATGTGAAGAGAGGAATCGACCTAACAGTGGTAACAGACAACGTTGTTGAATTCGGGGATTATTAAACGGCATTTAATGTCTATTATTCTATTGCGTGAAACTGGTACATTAAAACAAAGTTTTGGTATAACAGTCTTAATACCTACACTGATCATAGGAAGTTAAATGAACGAAGTACCGCCATTATTACCTGAGTCTAATTACATTCTGTTGTCTGAACTAATGCTATCGTTGACAACAGCTCTGGATATGACGGAAGGACAACCACCGGAACATTGCATTCGTTGCTGCTGGATAGGTATGCACATAGGTGAGAAAATCGGTTTATCAGAAAGCGAACTTCATGATCTCTATTTTACCCTGTTATTAAAAGATACGGGCTGTAGTAGTAATGCAGCCCGTATTTGCGAACTCTATCTCGCTGACGATCAGGAGTTTAAACGTAATTTTAAGACGGTAGGAACAAACCTATCAAGTGTCATTAACTTTGTTATTCGCAATACGGGGAAAAATAAAAACTGGTTAACTCGCATCACTAAGACGATAGATATCTTAAAAAATGGAGATTCCTACGCTCAAGAGTTGATAGAAACTCGCTGTTCGAGAGGTGCCGATATTGCGAGAGAATTAAGGTTTAATGAAAACGTCGCATTAGGGGTTCATTCTTTAGATGAACATTGGGATGGTAGTGGTCGGCCAGAAAACCTCGCTCAACAAAATATTCCATTAAATTCTCGTATTGCGTTACTCGCACAAGTTATTGACGTTTTTCAATCTGAACACAATTTCGAAACCGCGCTAAACGAAGCAAACGAAAGAAGTGGGAGCTGGTTTGATCCAGCTTTAGTTTCTGCGATAAACGAAATAGGAAAGGATAACGAATTCTGCACTGTCTTAACCTCATCAAATATCATTGATAAAGTTATGGCATTAGCGCCAGCAAAAGCCAGCATACTCATTGATGATGACTACCTTGATTGCATCGTTTTTGCGTTTGGAAAAATTATCGACAGTAAAAGCCCTTTCACATCTGGTCATAGCGAGAGAGTTGCCTTCTTTACGGATCTTATTGCTATCGAAATGGGGGTATCAGAAGAAGAACGGAAATGGCTTAAGCGTGCAGCGCTATTGCACGATGTTGGGAAGTTAGGTGTGAGTAATACGATACTCGATAAACCTGGAAAATTAGATGACGATGAATGGTTATCTGTTCAACAGCATGCTCAATTTACTAAAGATATATTATCGAAGATAACCCCCTTTAAAAACCTATCCAACATGGCAGGCAGCCATCATGAAAAGCTTGATGGCACTGGATACCCCAATAAACTAAGTGCAGAATGCATTGTATTGTCGACCCGAATTATCACTACCGCTGATATTTTTGATGCTATTACAGCAGAAAGACCTTACCGCGGAGCAGTACCAGTACCAAAAACATTGGATATAATGTCTGAAAATTTAAATACTGCGATTGATCCTGAATGCTTTGAAGCATTGAAGCGTGTGTTGGATAAATTGCCAAAGGGACTGATAACTCTTGATTCCACTGTTTAGCCATCGGTTTGTAGGTAACCGTTGTAGTCCCTAAAAAGGCAATAGGCTTCGCAACTCGGCGTTCCGAGCACTCCTACACCTTGCAGTTAAGCATTTAGTGCAAATCCTGATCGCTAGCAAGCTTTTGTCGGGTAGACGACACCTGTTACCAAGTGCCGTCTCCCTAAGAACCCAGCGTGCAACTTTCACTGCACTAGGCTCAAGCCTCCGCGAAGGCATCGTTTGATACCCAGCAACTTATAAAGCAGTCGGAGCAGGTTCGTTCCAAGAGTTACGAGCTAGCCTTTTGGACTTCCTTTTAGCCAAGTATTCTTGGTATTGAGGGTCAAATGGAGTCGCTGCACTTCGGATTTTCACATGCCTTTCTATTGGCACTTTGGCTATTTGGAAGAGATTGAACTGGCAATCCATATCCATGATCTTCTGCCAACCGTGATACTGCCACTGGCCTTTTCGGTTGATGAAGTATTTTAGGGCGATCCAAGTTTTAGACTTTGTTGGATGGCGCCTTTTTGCCCAGTGCCACAATGTATGGAATAGCTTGTGGCCTACATATCCGAATACTTGTTTGGCAACGCGGTGTCGGTAGTAGTTCGACCACCCCCTAAGTTTCGGATTTATCAGTTTGATAAGATCATTCACTGGTAGGGTTACGTGCTTTTTGATGAGTTCACGCAGATTACTCAAGAACATCAACGTGTTGGATTTATTCGGTTTAATGAGCAATTTCCCTTTGTACTTCCTTTGAAACGCAAGTGACGACGAAATCGTCGGCGTAACCAATAAAGTTGGCTCTTGCTCCTTTCATAAGAACGGTAGACTTAATGCGCTGTTCGAGACCCGATAATGTCATCAACATCAAGGTTGGGGAAATGATCCCGCCTTGCGGTGTGCCTTCATCGGTGTCGTAAAACAGCCCTTTATCTACAAATCCAGACTTTAGCCACTGCTCCAACATTCGTTTATCCATGGCGATGTTATCCATAAGTCATTGATGCCCGATTTTGTCGAAGCAAGCTTTAATATCTCCTTCAAGACCCCATTTAGCCAATTTCTTTAAAGCTAAACACTTGAAGCACTGGTCGACAGCGTCAGCCGTACTACGATTTGCTCTAAAGCCATAACTATTAGGGTCGGCAATTGTTTCTGATATGGGCTCTAGCGATAATAGGTGTAGTGCTTGTTGTGCTCTGTCTATCATGCATGGGATGTCCAGAGGTCGAAGTTTGCCATTCTATTTGGGGATATAGATACGCCTGAGTGGTTTCGCTTGATAAGCTTTTCGACTCAGTTGATTTACTGCTTTCATAAGCTTTGTTGCGTAATTCAATG
>NZ_CAWNBB010000095.1:0-12396 GCF_963872585.1 Vibrio sp. 10N.222.47.A9
TGAATTACGCAACAAAGCCGGTCGGGCCAGAATGCGGATTCAAACCCATCCAATAGTCAGGTTTATGTGGTTCGTTTTTATGTTGAAGGTGAGCCTGGTAAAAAAATCGTGGTTTCTCTCCCTTCCAAGCAAAATCTAAACCATTCTCGTAAATCCAAACGCCTGCGTATTAGAAAGTTCTATTTTGGTTGTGGCTTATCAAAGCGTGGTAGAGCCAAAATCAAAGGGAATGGAAGAAGCAAATTATTGTGTATTGGTGCCAAAGTGAAAATCGGCGCTAACCACCCAGCAGGCCTTTACACCAGTACAATTCCTTTTGAGGTTAATTATAAATGAAGTTGTTTATCTCATGTGTTCTCGGCTTAATCTTCACAACACAAGCCTATGCTCAGTTACTTATCGCACCTACTCGTTTTGTGCTGGATGCCGACACTTCGGTGACTGAAAAAATCGTCGTCGAAAACAATTCAGATCAACCGATTCGCTTGGAGATAAAACCGATTTATCGCCCGGTAAAGGCGAGTGGCTTAGTTCGAACTGACGCTAATATCGCGCAATCAGAAGATATCGCGAGTTGGATTAAAGTGTCACCACCAATAATTCGTGAACTTAAACCCAATCAAAGACGCACGGTTCGCTTACGTATGAATGCTTTACCTGCTGACATGGCTGATGGTGAATATCGTGCTTACTTGTGGTTTTCCCCAATAGCAAAAGCTGCAGAGCTATCAGACATTGCGTTGTCATCAAGTAAAACCAACAGTGATGGTTCAGCCTTTCAACTGAACTTTCACATCAACAGTTATGTACCCGTTTATGTTCAGAAAGGTGAGCAGGTGCAAGATGTTAAGTTTGCGTGTGACAACCAAAGCATCAAGATTCGCAACGATGGAAACTTTCAGTTTACTGCGAAATTGAATGTAGACGAGCATAGCGAAAAAGTGGTGCTACTTCGTAATGCTGAATTAACCAAGCCTTTCCCAAAAGGCTCAAAGATCTCACTGGTTCAGAACGAACAGCCTCTGTACGAATGTGTTCTGTAGTGCTCGTTTCATTGTCGCTGACTCTGTAAAAGCCAGTGTTCAATTGCATGGTTTGGCGACTTTTGTTGCTCGCTTCACTGTTTCCTTTTGCTGCGTATTCGCAATCTAAAGCAGAAAGTGATGCGAGTGAACTCTATCCAGCCCATGTTGAAGTTAGAGTCGGGAAAGTGGGGGATAGCTTTTATCGTGTCATGATGGATGACTACGAAGAACCCTTCATTTCGATATCCAATGCCGCTTTTTATCTGCTCGAAATGAATGGTCAGTGTGATGAAAGCGGATATTGCGAACTGTATTTGCCTCAAGATGTGGGAAGAGAATCTCCTCCGTACATTTTAGATACCGAACAAGCCATTTGTTATCGCGATGACAACAATATCCAGTCGATCAAATATCAAGTCATCGACTCAGAAACTTACATCCACTGGTACAGCTTACAAGCTTGTATCCCGGCAAAAGTGCGTTGGGATATCGATGATTATCGGCTCACCGTTACTCCAGAATTCAGTTCATTGACTGAACTGGAAGCCGCTATTTCTAAGATGAAAAATGAATCACGTAAAAAGGCCGAGGATCTCAAGCGAGCTGAAAACACGCCAGCTTTCGAACCTGTTGCCGCCGTGGGTTTGGCGACTCGGTTAGCGACTTCGGTTTATCACGACAGTGAAACTGGCGGTGATGTTTACGCAATCTCAGACACCATATTAAGCACTGAACACTCCTTGTCTCGCTTGTCGATTGATTCACGAGAAGATAACCCCATCGTTTATTATAACATTGCGGTTGAAGCTCATGATGGTGAAGGCTCTTTGGAAGTCGGCCATGTGTTATTAGATGGCAGCGTCTTTACTGTGAATCAAACCCTCGAAGACGGGCTCTATTACACCAATCGAAAGCGACAGACAGAGTTCGGCAACCTTCAACTCGAACGAACCACTCAACCTAACATCACCATCGATGTTTTGGTTAATGGCATCTATCAAACCACTTATCGCTCTGATGAGTTTGGACGCTTCGTTGTTGAAGAAGACAATATTTCCCCCGGTGACACCATCAAGTTTCGCTACTACTTGTCGAAAGGTGTCTGGCAGGAAGAAGAGATCACCGTCGCCGGTTTAGAAGATGCATTTCTGCCACGCAACGAGTGGGGCGTGCAAGTGGTGGGAAATGAAGGTGCAGACCGAGCGGGCGCTGTGTCGCTTGAGTATGGGCTTGCCGATTACTTCACCGTGGGTAGCGCCTTTATGAGGCAACATGGCAAAGACCTGATTGGTTTTCAAGGACGATATTTACCTGCACACTGGTTTGCTGGTCATATCGGTTGGTTACCAGAGTTTAATCGGTTTCCAATGGAGTTTGATATCTTGATCAACGGCGATCAGTCGGCATCGATAGAGCTCAATAAAACCGATGAATTGGACTTAGAGTCGATGGAGTACGATGTTTTCAAATACAACCTGTCGCTTGCCAATCTAACGGCCTTTTTGACGGTAAGGGATGATGAAGATGAGTTGAGCGTTGAACCCAAGTTGAACTCGAAAGTGGCTCGTAATCTGTTTGTCTCATACGCCGGTGACTATCGATACACCAAAGCTTCTCATCAAGAAGACTATCTACACACTATTGGTTTGGCCAAAAGCGGTTTCTCAGATACATCGTGGAATATTTCTGGAACTGTTGATGGCTCTGGTCATCATGAACGAACGGAGCTGTCTCTGAGAAATGCGTGCAAAGAGTGCCTGTTAGATCCGTTGGAGGTTTTTCAAGAGCTCACGACGAACGTATCGGCTCGCTATCAGAAACAGGAAGTTTCGTTTTCCGCCTCTTTAGAAGCTAGAGTGAACCCTTATTTACTCTTTAAGCTAGAAGGAAACGAAGACCGATACGGTGTCGAGATGACGACTGAATTCGGTGCTAAAACTTACTTTGACGAAAGTATTGGTGAGTTTGTTGAGTGGAATCGATACAACCATTCTAAGCTGACGGGCGTTGTCTACGATCACCACAAACAACCGATACAAGGCGTAAGCCTACAAATTTTGGATCAACGAGCAGTCAGTGATGCAAAAGGCCGATTTGAATTCTCAAGTGTTCCGGCTCGAGATAATCTGCCTATCTATATTGATGAAGGGGCACTCGACCTTAACCTCACGCCGATTCAAAACCCTGTGTTTGTAAATACTAAGCAAGTCGGGTTAACTCATGCTCACATCGAAATGGTGGTGTCATTTGGCGTCGATGGCACAGTGGAAGGCGATCTAGAAAACAGTGCCTATCTGCACTTTAAACATATCCAGAAAGGCACCGAGTATTCGAGCGAGATTGAGAGCGATGGCTTTTACATGGTAGAGGGGCTCATCGCGGGCAAATATATTGTGACTTTAGAAATGGGAGACAATCGATACGTGCAAGGCGCCGACTTGAACGGCGATTTCTGGGTAAGCGACCTCACATTCAACCTCATTGATTTTCATAAAGTGTATTAGACCCGATCGCTTCGATTAATCCGAGGGAGGTGAGAGTATCAATCGTACTTTCTGTTTTATGGTTAGCTCTCGGTTCTTCAAATCTTTGAATATGGCCTTCCATTCTTGAAAGGTGACCACTATTGGGTTAAAACTGTTTATGGGTTTGGTGACGCCGTAACGTACAGTTTCAATTTCAGGCTCGAACGTACCAAACAATTTATCCCAAATGATCAAAACGCCGGCGTAGTTCTTATCGATGTAATGCGGGTTTTTGCCGTGATGTACTCGATGATGCGAAGGGGTGTTAAAGATGTATTCAAGTGGTCCTAAGCTTCGTATCCATTGAGTATGTACAAAGAACTGCAAACCTAGATTCAGAAGCACCACAAAGATGACCCATTTAGGGTCGAAACCTATGATGACGAGCGGCACCCAAAATAGCCACATGCCTGCGAATGGGTACATCAAACTTTGACGGAAAGCTGTGCTAAAGTTCATCTGTTCTGAACTGTGGTGCGCGACGTGCGCGGCCCACATCCAGCGAATACGATGGCTTGCTCTATGGAACCAATAATAGAAAAAGTCTTGTAACACCATCAATACAACAAAACTCAGCACGCCCATTTCAATGTCCATTAAGTGCCAACCGAACATCCAAAGATACAACTGAACGACCAATAACCCGGTGAGCAAATCGGAGAGTTGATGCATTCCCGCCAGCGTGAAGTTACACATCACTTCTGAAAGTTTATAGCTGGAATTATCTGGCAATCGACCTTGCTTCTGACCGATAAAGTACTCAGCCAACATGCACACCACGAACAAGGGCGCTAATACCAACAGTAGCCATTCTGGGTGATTGATTAATGCGTCGATATTCATGTTTTATCCTTGTTGAGACGCCATACGCGTTCTTAGTATCAAGCTTACTTAGACTTGATCGTCTGAGATTCAGTCAGCAGAATTTCGCTACCAGCGAGCAAAGTGATCTTCTGTTAGACCAAGAACACCATCGAGTTGATGTGTCACTCCATTGTTGTCTTCAATCGAGCCAGAAAAGTGACCAACGAACTGACGAAAGTTACTTTTTAACAGCCATAAATTGAGCTTTTCGCTGCGATTATTTAAGGGCGTAAAGGTCAGGTTTATACGTCCATCTTGTGATGTTATCTGCCAAGGTAAATTCGTGTCTTGGCGATTAAACGTAAACTGTACCGGGTTAAGTAAGTGCCGAGTTCCATTGATCCATAATACGTTTTCGCAGCCTCCGGTTTCATTGACGCCCGCCGCGAGGTTTAGGCCAATATCAGTGCCATTGGATTGCGTGTTGATACTTGCCCAGCGCCAACTGGTTTCACGTCTCATGTAACCCGCTGAAAAATCATACCCAGCACGAGCTTGCGTGAGGTTTAACGATGTTCCTTTGATTTGGATGTCGCCGCTGATGCGCAAAGCATTGTGCTTTTGGGTGTAAGTCCAACCTGAATAACCGGTTGGGCTGCACATCGCCATGGGTAAGCTGTCGGCTTCAGGCTCTAAAGCGATATCGGCCTTGATGAGTTTGGTATTCAAGCGAACTCGCCATTGTCCGCCTTCAATATCGAAAGTAATGCTTTGATCTGCAATGCTTGTCTTTCCTTCAAATGGTGAAGGCGTTACATGCTTATCAAACCCTAATGGCCTCAACCAAGATGACTCTTGCAGATGGTTGTTTTCTATGTCGTACAGATAACAAAATGCCGAGCCTAAGTAGCGAATATCCGCGATAGCGACGCCGATAATGTGCGTGTCGGTGACGATGCTGACAAACTGGAATTGTTTGTAGTGGAAGTGCTTCTGCCAAGAGTTTGCTTTTGAATCCATCGAGTTTCGGTAGTCAAAGTTCTCGATGTTCAGGTGCTTTGGAATGCCATCGAAATGCCCAATGATCGGCTGACCATTAGAATCAATCAAACTGTGTGGGGCAGGGTTGGTTTTTATCATTGCGATGGTTCACATTATTTTAACAATTAAAGCCATTGTGCGATGAGTCGCGTAGAATTGGGAGGTCATATTCGGACAATAGCGCGTTACCAATCACGATTTTGTCAGCATGTGCTGTTGAAGGTGAGTAGTCATGTTTATGGAAATGGGCTCGATATAAGGAGAGACGATTGGAGATTATCGCGGAGTATAAGCCAACCGGGCATCGGCATCAGTTGGGTACACTAGATATCGCGCTGCTGTTGAATACGTTAGAGCAACGAGGTATCGATATTGAAAGGCTACTCAATGATGTGGGTTTGCCGAATATGGATTGGCGAGACTCGAATGGAAAGCTGACTTACGCTGATAAACTTGCGTTATTTAGCGTGGCGACTCAGAGCTTTCCTCACGATGGCTTAGGGCTTTGGCTGGGGGAACACGCTAGCTTGAGCCACTTTGGTGTGTTGGGTTATGCGCTATCGACCAGTCAAAATGTCGGGGAGGCCATCAAGTCGGGCTTTAAATATCTGCGCCTGAACGGTCCTATCTTCTCGGTTAAATTGTTTCTAGATTCCGAGCAAGCAGTGATTCAGATTGAGAACACCTTGGAAGTGGGTGATCTCCTTCCTTTCTGCAGTGAATATTTCTTAAGTTCAATCGTCTCTTTGTTCAAAGAACTGACTGGTCATGAGTTGGATATTCATACTTTGGCTTTACCTTATGCTCGCCCTAATTACACCAAGCTTTATGACGAGCGTTTCCAGTGCCCGGTGATTTTTGAACAAAATCATGGTGAACTGCGTTTTGATGCCTCGGTTTTATCACAAACCTTATTGACTCATGATGCTGCGACACTGAAGCGCTATCTCGCGTCTTGTCAGTCGATAGTGGACACGTTGGACTCGGAACATTTGTTGACTAACCAGATCAAAACGATCTTTTATCAAACCGCAGGCAGTTTCCCGAATATAGAGCAACTCGCAAAAGAGTTTGGTTGTAGTTCTCGTACACTCAGGCGAGAGCTAGTGACCCATGATTCCAGTTATCAAATATTGCTGACCGAAGTTCGAGTGGAACTGGCCAAAGAGCTGTTACTCGGCACAACCATGAGTATCGATGACATCGGTGAAAGACTCGGTTATAGCGACCCCGCAAATTTCAGAAGGGCGTTTAAAGGTTGGCTCAATACAACGCCCGCGCAGTTTCGTGACGGTTTAAGTTAAAGCGTTACTTGCTAAAAAACTGTTCTCTGAAATCGGTGACTTGCTGTTGATAGTAACTGTCCCAATCGTGTTGAGTCCAAGTGGCATAACTCGAGCTTCGCTGAGAGTCTAAGGTCGCTTTGAGCTGATCCAGTTGCTCGTGATAACTCATCACGGTTTGTTGCTGTTGTGCGACTTGTTGTTCTCGCGCGGCAATGTTGCTGGCCTGCGCTTCATCTAAGTAGGCATCTTGAAGGTCGGCTTTGACTGATGCTATTTCAACAGCGCTATAACTGCTGGGTATCAAAGAGACTGCCAGTTCATATTTTTGAAGCTGTGTTTCGGCGTTTAACGTGCCCGTATTGTTTTGCCATTCGCTAAGCAAATCTTGATAGTTGGCCAAAAACTGGTTCGCTTCGTTCTCTTCAAGGGTATTGGCGTCAAGCGTAAAATCCAGATGAGTAAACTGGTCTGCGAATAGTTGGTGGGCCAACTCTCCCCATACTTGCTGTGCAGATTGTTTGAATAGGGCAACACGCTCTTCAAGAGTCTCTATGGATTCAAGAGGGATAGTGCTTTGGGTTAATTGCCAGTCGACTGATAGCTGCGGATAGTCGCTCAGTAATTCAAACCATATGCCTGGCAATTCTGCTTTCAATCGTGCGAGTTGCTCAGTACAGTCATCGCGCTCTTGGCAAAGCGTCCAGAACCCATCGAGTTCATCGAACAAAGCCTTGCCTTTAAGCTCAGTCAAGTTTTCAGCATTCGTTTCCCCGCCCGATGATTCAGCTTGGGATTGATTGCTCTGTGATGCTGCATTTTCCAAACTGGCGGTTGCAGTTGGCGTGGAATTGTCGTCAGCAGTTGTCGCAGAAACACGCGGCTTAGCTTCTGTGTGTTGAGCAGAAGATAGCGGTGTTTCAATCGATTTTGATGACCATGAGTAGCCAACAATGCTCGTCACAGCGACGAGCATTAGGATTAATATAACTCGATGCATTATTGGTTCACCGAGTTACTTGATCACGGCGCTAACAGGGAAGTGGTCTGAAAGGTTGTAGTGCTTCCATAACTCACTGCTTGTTGAACGAGGAACATCAACGCGGTTATTGTTGTGAGTTTTTTGTGCGTACTCCGAACTCACCACTACGTAATCCAAGTATTCGACGTTTTCCCCGCCAGACATAGGTTCGCCTGCAAAGTTGTTGATACGAGGATCAAAGGTGGAAGCAGTATAACCTGAATACTCCGGCTCAGCGGCTTGCAGGTTAGCGAACATTTGTTGGTAGTCGCCTGGGAACTTCAGCTTGTTCACGTTGAAGTCACCGCTATAAATAACCGTCTCTGAAGTTGGTATTTCCAGTGATTGAGCAAGCTGACGCATCTGTTTAAATTGGCGCTGTCGGTAGTCACGAGCGGTGTCTGTATCGAACGATGCGGTGTGAGTGCCAAACACGTGGTAAGCCTGACCATTCTTGATAACTTCCGCGTAGTTAACGCCTTTGTCTGCAAAGCAATCAGTGCCCGTACAATCAGGGAAAACATACTGAGCTTCGTTAACGATAGGATAGCGGCTGACAATGATCACACCACCGTCGTATATGTTAATCCCATCTTTATCGAGCATTTTGGTTTGATAAGGATACTCTTTTGCAAGTTCACGCAAGAACTCATCTCTGCCGTTAGCAAACACCTCTTGTAGCGCCAACACGTCATAGCCCTTTACGTATTGAGGAATCAGGTCATATCGGTCACCAATATGTGAAGCGATGGCAGGCAGCGCCCAGATGTTATAGGTCATGACTTTGAGTGTATTGGCATCTGGCTCTGGTTGCTCATCCACTTTGGGCGGGGTGATGGTGTAATAAATATCATCGTAGCGCGCCGTAGAATCGGCTTTAAGTGCTAGCTCTGCATTAACCCCGAAAGCATCGGTTGTGCTGCGATGAATATTACGATCGTCATGCAACGTTAGGTTGACGTCTGCAGCACTCAAGCCATGTTGCAGTGTCGAGTTGTACCAATGACCCTTCATGGTTTGGTTGAGCGTGACACTCTCACCCACAGCGTTCGATACCACAGTGTCAAACTCATAGGTCTTCCCAGATTTCACACCAGTCCAGCGATTGAAACTGATCAGCTTCTTTGTCTCCCAAGGGCCAATCTGTTCAACATGTTGCTGCCACTCATCACCGAGTTGAAGCAGATCTGTCCCAGTGTGGTTGGCTTGAATGGTCATCACTTGATTGGTGTTATTAGTGAGATACACGTCGGTGTCTGCGATCGCCGAGGTTGAAATGAATGAAGCTGATGCAAGTATTGCACTCAGGCAAGTCCATTGAGTTTTCATTTTCACGTTATCCTTACTGATTGGTTTAAAGAATAACGTAGTAAAGAGTTGTGACATTGGAGTTATAACTCTATGGGAATTATCCAAATATTAGATATATGCCATGGTTTTATAAATTAGATTACTCATTGAAAATTAACATATTGCTTTGCCTGAATGATAAGTGATACGCGCGCACGCTAAAAAATAGAGGAACGATTTGGGCTTGAGGGTAAGTCACTACTGGTCGTTTTTGTGGAAATCATAGGTCGGTAAATAACCAGAAATGGATGCTGTGAATCACGATAAGGGAAAACGCTAACCGCCTTGCTCTATCAGCATAAATTTTGCCATTGTTCAGTAAACAGATTCCTCAAAAACAGGTATGATAGTGTCGTTTTTAATCCTGAACTGGGAAAGTCATGGCAAAGTTAACACTCCAAGAGCAAATGCTTAAAGCTGGCTTGGTAAATGAGAAAAAATTAAAGAAGGCGAAGAAGGGCTCTAAAAAGTCTCGCGTTCAGTCTCGTGAAGCAAAAGCGGCAGCAGAAGAAACTAAACTGGCGCAGCAAGCGAAAGACAAAGAGTTAAACCAACAGTTGAAAGAACAACAGTTGAGCAAAGAAATTAAAGCTCAAGTGAAGCAACTGATTGAGATGAACAAGATCGAACAGAAGAATGGTGAGATCAAATACAACTTCACCGATGGTACGCTAGTTAAATACCTTTACGTAGAAGACCTGACTCAAAAGCAACTAAGTAAAGGCATTCTAAGTATCGCGCGTCAAGGCGAGAGCTATGTTGTTATTCCTACTGCGGTAGCGAACAAGATCGCGATGCGTGACGAAGAATCTATCGTTGATACTCAAGCTTCAAGCTCTGATGAAGTAGACGAAGATGACCCGTACAAAGACTTCGTGATCCCAGATGATCTAATGTGGTAATCCGTTTTACCTAGCTCCATTCTAATGGCTAGCTAAGTTTACAGGATCTAAGAATGCAGCGAACAATCACTCAATTGGCGCTGCATTTTTTTTGGCGCGAAATGACTTAAACAAATCTTGAATAACGCTTAGTGTTCTGAAATGCCGTAAACAAGGCTATCATTGGCACTTGCATGATCGATAAAATCAGCATTAGCGCGCTGTTCGTGTTGGTCATAGCCATCGAAGTAACAGTCGCCAATTTCATTGCGAGGGCAAACGTGAATGTGGTCTTTGATGACCAGTTCGGTAGAACAACATGGGCAATGTCTTATATGTCCAGTGAGTCCCGTAGATCGATTTGGTTTCATACATCCTCCTGATAGGCACTGTAATCTAATTGCCTATTTGCACCCTAAGTTACGCAAATTAGTGTGTCGTTATGATTTCACTTTTAAGTCAGTGAAAAACGATTCAGAGAGTGAATACCTAGGCATCAATACAGTTGTTCGACCGAGAGAATATAAGGCGAATCAAGCCCAGAGCAGACGCAATGGGCTTGGAATAACAGATGACACTTTCTATGGGGTTATTTCTGCATTAGGGTAAGCGTTAGCTGAGCGCTGTTATAACCCAGTTCTGCTAGGGCTGCAGGGGCGAAGTCAGTCAGAACTTCGATGTCACCCGCGTAGTAGGTTGTGTAATCGCCTGAAAGTGTCATGGCATTAAATGAATCAACAGAATGCTCAGCGCCGATATCTATCATCCCTGAATATTGAGATTCAGCACTGAATTGACCAGACACGTGAGAATAGAACGGACGGACACTGGCTCCTGCGGCGTACTGCATGCTACTCAAGCCATTGGTGTTGATTGCCCAACTCCAGTCCCACCATTTCATCTCTCCAGGAATATAGCGGTGGTCCCATTGGTAGCGGATATTGGCTTGATCTTCGCTGGTGGTTCCCATGGTAAAGGTGTGTGAGACAGTAGGGCGGTTTGTTGGATGTGAGCTCAGCGCATTGCCGCTATAACGAAGAAAACCTGTGAAGCTCACGTCGTAACTCATGTTGGTTTTGATGCGGTATGGGTAAGAGATGGTAGAGCGTAAGAACTCGACTTGAAAAGGCAGCACGGAGTGAGCAGGCACGGTAATGATGGCTTGCAGTTCTGTCGGCTCAAAACGAGTGCCACTGTTGGTATCGGAGAAACGTTGGCCTTCTTCTAGCGCGACTCTTACCTCTGTTTTTCCAACTTGTGGCCAGTGAAAGGTTTCATCAATGACGACTGAATCAGCAAGGTCGAAGCGCTGTGTTTTACTCCATTGTGTGGATTGCTCAAAATGAAGGTCGACGACGATTTGTTTAGGCTGAGCGCTATCATTGATTGCATAAGCCGAGACGGTTTCAATCAGCTCTTGGTCGGTCTCTGTGATAGAGCCGTGTAAAAACGATGTGATATCGAGCGTGTAAGCGAAGTTATCAACAGTGATGCTTGTCTTCTCATTACAGCGATCACCGGCACAGCTTCCATTGTTATTCCCTTTGATCTCCCAACTATGGTTAAGTTGCTCTATTGTCATATCTTGACCGACGTAACGCCCGTTATTGCCGCTAACCCAAGCGTAACCAAGACTATGAGCCAAGTAACTTAGCGGCCTGATAAAGTTCGTGTCGTCATTGACTAAAGCTCGTTGAACTTCAAGATTACTGTTCTCTTGAATAGCTTGTGCTTCGTAGTATGGCAAGCCCGCTTCTGGTGTATTGGGGTAGCACCAGGTCTTGTCGCTTGGTTGACCTGGTTTAATTAGTCCATGATAGCCGGAGCCCATGATCACCCAATCATGCTGAAGGCCAACAATGTCCCAAACATTCATGCGGGATATCAGTGCTGTTTTATGTTCTTGAGCTTCTGAATTGTTGAGAGCGCGATAGTCGAAACGACAGATATCTTCTCCAAGTTTATCTAAGACGATTTGGTCTGAGTATATCTTCGCATGAGCTGTAAAAGAGATTACCGATAGGGCAGTGCTAAATAGAATGGTTCTACTGACGTTAATCATTAATAAGTTCCTAAATGCCATTATTTGGCTATTTTTATTAGAATCGAGTTATTAGATTTTATTGATATTATTTAAAGCCGAGGGTTACTAGCGGGGTGTACTCTGTCATATAAAACAATGCCAAAAATACTGAAATGAATTGAAAATAAATACTTATAATTATCAGTTGTTTATGTTGATTGGCTTGTTGTTTGATAAAGGATTATCTCGATTGTTTTCAATTAGTTTCAACTATCAAAATATTAGGTGGTTGATTGTTGAACGTTTATATTTTCGTAGCCTTGCCATTTGGAAAATTGGCTGAGTGATTAGCTAGCAGGAATGGTTGCCGAATAGTAAGAACAGACGTAAATGAGAATAAGAAACGGTGTTGTGATAGGCAGGGGCTTTGTTGCGTAATTAAA
>NZ_CAWNBB010000096.1:0-20363 GCF_963872585.1 Vibrio sp. 10N.222.47.A9
TGGTGTTGTAGCTAAAATCTTTGCATAAGATTTGACGAACCACTAGTAAAAAGGGCATCATTTGATGCCCTTTTTCTTCGCTGAAAAAAGAGTTGGATGTTTTGGCATCAATTTTAGCTCTTAGCAAAGAATTAAACGGTCTTTTTGACTAAAATGACTGTTAGATGTGTTGTTTTGCAACGCAAAGGAATGTGCCCTGCAACAGCGGGGTTATTGTCGTCTATATTTAAGACTTATCACAGGTTGGTTTTATGAAAGCAAACGCTGAAACTCCTGATAGCTCAGGTGCAGCAGATACAATGAAGTGGGTAGTCGCTTTTGTACTGTTGGCTGCTGCTGTTGTGGGTAATTACCTGTATGGTGAATTGTCTGTTGTAATTCGCGCTGCAGGTGTAGTTGTGCTGATTGCTGCCGCACTAGGCGTTGCAGCAACAACAGTTAAAGGTAAAGCTGCGATCGATTTTGCAAAAGAATCTCGTATGGAGATTCGTAAAGTTGTTTGGCCTACTCGCCAAGAAACTATGCAAACTACATTGATCGTTTTAGCTGTATGTATTGTTATGTCTCTAGTGCTTTGGGGAATTGACGGCATTATGGTCCGTTTAGTTTCTTTAGCGACTGGGGTGTAGAGGGTTCTGATTCATGAGTGAAGCTCCAAAAAAACGTTGGTATGTAGTTCAAGCCTTTTCTGGCTATGAAGGTCGTGTATCTCAATCGCTACGCGAACATATTAAAATGCACGACATGGAAGAGTTCTTTGGTGACGTTTTAGTACCTACTGAAGAAGTAGTGGAAATGCGTGCAGGTCAACGCCGTAAAAGCGAACGTAAGTTCTTCCCTGGCTACGTATTAGTGCAAATGATCATGAATGATGAATCATGGCACTTAGTGCGCAGTATCCCTCGTGTTATGGGCTTCATTGGTGGTACCTCTGATCGTCCTGCACCAATCACTGACAAAGAAGCTGATGCTATCTTGAACCGTCTAGAGAAAGCGAGCGAGTCTCCACGTCCTAAGACAATGTTCGAAGCGGGTGAAGTGGTTCGTGTGAACGATGGTCCGTTTGCTGATTTCAACGGTACAGTTGAAGAAGTAGATTACGAGAAAAGCCGCATTAAGGTATCTGTATCGATCTTTGGTCGTGCAACACCGGTTGAGCTTGAATTTGGTCAAGTTGAAAAGCTAGACTAAAACTCTAACTTTTGAACAAGCTGTGGATAAATGCTTCATAAGTTGTTCAAAATAAAAGAGTATAAAAAACCACCTTTTTAGGGTTGTTAAAGGCGCGAATTATGATTATAATTTCGCGCCTTTTTGCTTCTATCGAAGTAAGAAAGAGTTAATTGAAATTAAGGGGAGCTTGCCTTAGGGCTAGCGCATGTACCCAAAAATTAGGAAATATCATGGCTAAGAAAGTTGAAGCTTATATCAAACTGCAAGTTGCAGCTGGTATGGCAAACCCAAGTCCACCGGTTGGTCCTGCTCTAGGTCAACACGGCGTGAACATCATGGAATTCTGTAAAGCGTTCAACGCAAAAACAGAATCTGTTGAGAAAGGTCTACCTACTCCAGTAGTAATTACTGTTTACAACGACCGTTCTTTCACGTTCGTAACTAAGACTCCACCTGCTGCTGTTCTTCTTAAGAAAGCTGCTGGCGTTAAGTCTGGTTCAGGTCGTCCAAACACTGAGAAAGTTGGTACTGTAACTGACGCTCAAGTTCAGGAAATCGCAGAAACTAAAGCTGCTGATATGACTGGTGCTGACATCGAAGCAATGAAGCGTTCTATTGCTGGTACTGCTCGTTCAATGGGCCTAGTGGTAGAGGGATAAGATCATGGCAAAACTTACTAAGCGTATGCGCGTAATCCGCGACAAAGTTGAAGTAACTAAAGAATACGAAATCAACGAAGCTGTTGCTCTTCTTAAAGAACTAGCGACTGCTAAATTCGTTGAGTCTGTAGATGTTGCTGTTAACCTAGGCATCGATGCTCGTAAATCTGACCAAAACGTACGTGGCGCAACTGTGCTACCTCACGGTACTGGCCGTGAAATCCGCGTTGCTGTGTTCACTCAAGGTGCAAACGCAGAAGCAGCTAAAGCAGCTGGCGCAGATATCGTTGGTATGGAAGATCTTGCTGAGCAAGTGAAAAAAGGCGTAATGGACTTTGACGTTGTTGTTGCTTCTCCTGATGCAATGCGCGTTGTTGGTCAACTAGGTACAATCCTAGGTCCACGCGGTCTAATGCCAAACCCTAAAGTTGGTACTGTAACTCCTAACGTTGCTGAAGCGGTTAAGAACGCTAAAGCTGGTCAGGTTCGTTACCGTAACGACAAGAACGGTATCATCCACACTACTATCGGCAAAGCATCTTTCGAAGCTAACCAGCTTCAAGAGAACCTAGAAGCACTTCTAGTTGCTCTTAAGAAAGCTAAGCCTTCTTCAGCGAAAGGTACTTTCCTGAAGAAAGTAAGCATCTCTACTACGATGGGTGCTGGTGTTACTGTTGATCAAGCTAGTCTTGACACTCAAGCAAACTAATTTGCTTTGGCGCAGATTTAGTATATACTTCTGCGCCTAATATTTGTGGTTGGGTGGTTTTTGAAGCAATTCATAACTGTCTATCCCAAGACCGTAGGCGCTGAACCTTTTTAAGGTGAAGCTTAATAAAACCTACGTAGGCGATGTTGTCGTTTGAAATGAATTTATTCATTTTTGAATAACATCGTAAACGCTCAATGTATTTTATATTGAGTGCTGTAATCACAACCAGAGGTTAATCCAAATGGCTTTAAATCTTCAAGACAAAAAAGCAATTGTTGCTGAAGTCAACGAAGCAGCCAGTGGTGCACTTTCTGCAGTTGTAGCTGACTCTCGTGGCGTTACTGTTGGCGCGATGACTTCTCTACGTAAACAAGCTCGCGAAGCGGGTGTTTACATGAGAGTTGTTCGTAACACACTAGCACGCCGTGCAGTAGAAGGTACTGAGTATGAGTGTCTACAAGACACATTTACTGGTCCTAGCCTACTTGCGTTCTCTAACGAGCACCCTGGTGCTGCAGCGCGTCTTTTCAAAGACTTCGCTAAAGAGAACAAAACATTCGAGATCAAAGCTGCTGCATTTGAAGGCGCAGTTACTGATGCTGATGTACTAGCGACACTACCAACTTACGACGAAGCTATCGCACGCCTAATGATGTGCATGAAAGAAGCTTCTGCTGGCAAGCTGGTTCGTACTATCGCTGCTGTTCGCGACCAAAAAGAAGAAGCTGCGGCATAAGCCTTGCTTTTCACTGGTTGCTATTTAAACTTATTGTTGACTTAAAAGAGAATTGTTATGTCTATTACTAACGAGCAAATCCTAGACGCAGTTGCAGAAATGTCTGTAATGCAAGTTGTTGAGCTTATCGAAGCTATGGAAGAAAAATTCGGTGTTACTGCTGCTGCTGCAGTTGTAGCTGGTGGTGCTTCTGCTGAAGCTGCTGCTGAGCAAACTGAATTCGACGTTATCCTTACTGGCGCTGGCGCAAACAAAGTACAAGTTATCAAAGCTGTACGTGGCGCAACTGGCCTAGGTCTTAAAGAAGCTAAAGGTCTTGTAGACTCAGCTCCTGCAGCGCTTAAAGAAGGCGTTGACAAAGCTGAAGCTGAAGCTCTTAAAGCACAGCTAGAAGAAGTTGGCGCTTCTGTTGAAATCAAGTAATTATTACTTAATTTCCTAGCCGCAAGGCTATTGGCTGGTGGTTTATTAACCACCGGCCTTTTTGCGCTGTAGGGCTATGACGAATTTCCCGCTGTTTAACCGTCATAATCTGAGCAAAAAAACAGTCATTTTTTCGAAATGATTGTTCAACTACAGTAAACAGCTGTTTGTCACCGCCCCCTCTGAAGAGTGTTTTGGGTGGTTTGGGTCACTTATCAGCGAGCTGAGGAACCCCATGGTTTACTCTTATACCGAGAAAAAGCGCATCCGTAAGGATTTTGGTACTCGTCCACAAGTTTTGGACATTCCATACCTGTTATCGATCCAGCTTGATTCTTTCGATAAATTCATCGAACAGGATCCAGAAGGTCAATACGGTCTTGAAGCTGCTTTCCGTTCTGTATTTCCAATTCAGAGCTACAACGGCAATTCTGAGCTGCAATACGTTAGCTACCGTCTTGGTGAGCCAGTTTTTGACGTTAAAGAATGTCAAATCCGCGGTGTAACTTACTCAAAGCCACTACGCGTAAAACTACGTCTAGTTATCTTTGATCGAGACGCACCAGCAGGCACTGTAAAAGACATTAAAGAACAAGAAGTCTACATGGGCGAAATTCCGCTTATGACAGACAATGGTACTTTCGTAATTAATGGTACCGAGAGGGTTATCGTATCCCAGCTGCACCGAAGCCCAGGCGTGTTCTTCGACAGTGATAAGGGTAAGACCCACTCATCAGGTAAAGTTCTTTATAACGCACGTGTAATTCCTTACCGTGGCTCATGGTTAGACTTTGAGTTCGATCCTAAGGATAACTTATTCGTACGTATCGACCGTCGTCGTAAGCTACCAGCATCGATTATTCTTCGTGCACTTGGTAAATCGACTGAAGAGATCCTAGATCTGTTCTTCGACAAGGTGAACTTCGAAGTTAAAGACCAAACTCTACTTATGGAGTTGGTTCCTGATCGTCTACGTGGTGAAACTGCGTCATTCGACATCGAATCAAACGGTAAAACTTACGTTGAGACTGGTCGTCGTGTTACTGCTCGCCATATCCGTCAACTTGAAAAAGATGGCGTTGAGCACATCGAAGTACCAGTAGAGTACATCGTTGAAAAGATTGCTGCGAAAGATTACATCAACGAAGCAACTGGCGAGATCATCGTTGGCGCAAACCAAGAGATTAGCCTAGAAGCACTTGCTAACCTGTCTCAAGCAGGTCACAAGACTCTAGAAGTGCTGTTCACGAATGACCTAGACCATGGTCCATTCATGTCAGACACTCTACGTGCGGATAGCACAGTAGATCGCATCTCTGCATTGGTAGAAATCTACCGCATGATGCGCCCTGGCGAGCCACCAACGAAAGAAGCTGCAGAATCATTGTTCGAAAGCCTATTCTTCTCTGAAGACCGTTACGACCTATCAACTGTAGGCCGTATGAAATTCAACAGCTCTATCGAGCGTGAAGAAGAAGAAGAGCGCGGTACTCTGGATGAATCAGACATCATCGAAGTGATGAAGAAACTGATCGGCATCCGTAACGGCATTGGTGAAGTGGACGATATCGACCACCTTGGCAACCGTCGTATCCGTTCTGTAGGTGAAATGGCAGAAAACCAATTCCGTGTTGGTCTAGTTCGTGTAGAACGTGCCGTTAAAGAGCGCCTAAGCCTTGGTGACCTTGATGCAATCATGCCTCAAGATCTTATCAATGCTAAGCCGATCTCTGCTGCAGTTAAAGAATTCTTTGGCTCTTCACAGCTTTCACAGTTTATGGACCAAAACAACCCATTGTCAGAAGTTACGCACAAACGTCGTATCTCTGCTTTAGGTCCTGGTGGTCTTACTCGTGAGCGCGCAGGCTTCGAAGTACGTGACGTTCACGTAACTCACTACGGTCGTCTATGTCCGATCGAAACGCCTGAAGGTCCAAACATCGGTCTAATTAACTCGCTATCTGCGTTTGCACGTTGTAACGATTACGGTTTCCTAGAAACTCCGTACCGTCGTGTAGTAGATGGTGTAGTAACAGAAGAAGTTGATTACCTGTCTGCAATCCAGGAAGGTCAATTCGTAATCGCGCAAGCAAACACTATTCTTACAGAAGAAGGTACGTTTGCAGATGAGCTAATCACAGCTCGTCAAAAAGGTGAATCTGGTCTTCACCCACGCGAGCACGTTGACTACATGGACGTTGCGACAAACCAAGTAGTATCTATCGCTGCTTCGCTTATCCCGTTCCTAGAACACGATGATGCGAACCGTGCATTGATGGGTGCCAACATGCAACGTCAAGCGGTACCAACACTTAGAGCTGATAAGCCTCTAGTAGGTACTGGTATTGAACGTAACATCGCAGTTGACTCTGGTGTTACAGCGGTTGCTAAACGTGGTGGTCAAGTTCAGTCTGTAGACGCTTCTCGTATCGTAGTTAAGGTTAACGAAGATGAATTGGTACCTGGCGAAGCTGGTATCGATATCTACAACCTAACTAAGTACACGCGTTCGAACCAAAACACATGTATTAACCAACGTCCAACTGTACTTCCTGGTGAACCAGTTGCACGCGGTGATGTTCTTGCTGATGGTCCTTCAACTGACCTTGGTGAACTTGCTCTTGGCCAAAACATGCGTATCGCATTCATGCCTTGGAACGGTTACAACTTCGAAGACTCGATCTTAGTATCTGAGCGCGTAGTTCAAGAAGACCGTTTCACGACAATCCACATTCAAGAACTATCTTGTGTGGCTCGTGATACTAAGCTGGGTTCTGAAGAGATCACAGCTGATATTCCAAACGTAGGTGAGTCTGCTCTGTCTAAACTAGACGAGTCAGGTATCGTTTACATTGGTGCTGAAGTTAAGGGTGGCGACATCCTAGTTGGTAAAGTAACCCCTAAAGGTGAAACTCAACTGACTCCTGAAGAGAAGCTACTACGTGCTATCTTCGGTGAGAAAGCATCTGATGTTAAAGATACTTCTCTACGTGTACCAAACTCTGTTTCGGGTACTATCATCGATGTACAAGTCTTCACTCGCGATGGCGTAGAGAAAGACAAACGTGCACTTGAAATCGAACAGATGCAGCTTAAAGAAGCTAAGAAAGATCTAACTGAAGAGTTCCAAATTCTTGAGGGTGGCCTTCTTAACCGTGTTAAAGCTGTACTTCTGTCTGGTGGTTACTCTGAAGCTAAGCTTGATACTATCGGTCGTAAGCAATGGCTAGAGCAAGTTCTAGAAGACGATGCGCTACAAACACAGCTTGAGCAACTTGCTGAGCAGTGGGATGAGCTAAAAGCAGACTTCGATAAGAAGTTTGAAACTAAGCGTCGTAAAATCACTCAAGGTGATGATCTAGCGCCTGGCGTTCTTAAGATTGTTAAAGTTTACCTAGCGGTTAAACGTCGTATCCAGCCTGGTGATAAGATGGCCGGTCGTCACGGTAACAAAGGTGTAATCTCTAAGATTAACCCTGTTGAAGACATGCCATACGATGAGAAAGGTCAGCCTGTAGACATCGTACTTAACCCGCTGGGTGTACCATCGCGTATGAACATCGGTCAGATCCTAGAAGTTCACTTAGGTTTGGCTGCGAAAGGTATCGGTGACAAGATCAACCAAATGGTTAAGGAACAACAAGAACTGCATAAGTTCCGTGAGTTCCTACAGAAGGTTTATGATCTTGGTGATACTCGTCAGAAAGTTGATATTGCTGAACTGTCTGATGATCAAGTTCGTACACTGATTAAGAACCTACGTGGCGGTCTACCGATTGCTACTCCTGTGTTCGACGGTGCTTCTGAGTCTCTAATCAAAGAACTACTTAAACTGGGTGATCTGCCAGAATCTGGTCAGCTTAAACTGTTTGATGGTCGTACTGGTGATTCGTTTGAGCGTCCTGTAACTGTTGGTTACATGTACATGCTGAAACTGAACCACTTGGTTGATGACAAGATGCATGCTCGTTCAACTGGTTCTTACAGCCTAGTAACTCAGCAACCACTTGGTGGTAAAGCTCAGTTCGGTGGTCAGCGTTTCGGTGAGATGGAAGTATGGGCACTAGAAGCATACGGTGCTGCATATACTCTACAAGAAATGCTAACAGTTAAGTCGGATGACGTTAACGGCCGTACTAAGATGTATAAGAACATCGTAGATGGCAACCATAGCATGGAACCTGGCATGCCAGAGTCGTTCAACGTACTGTTGAAAGAGATTCGCTCGCTAGGTATCAACATCGAGCTAGAAGACGAAGAGTAATCCCTCTTTTTTATAAAGAAGATTGGATTACTTGGTAAAGGGGGCTCACTTTAGTCGGTGAGCTCCTTTAACTCCTTACAGGAGCTGAACGTGAAAGACTTATTAAACTTTCTAAAAGCACAGCATAAGACCGAAGAATTTGATGCAATCAAAATCGGTCTATCTTCACCAGACACGATCCGTTCGTGGTCTTTTGGTGAAGTTAAAAAGCCAGAAACAATTAACTATCGTACGTTCAAACCTGAACGTGATGGTCTGTTCTGTGCACGTATTTTTGGTCCAGTTAAAGACTACGAATGTCTTTGTGGCAAATACAAGCGCCTGAAGCACCGTGGTGTTATCTGTGAGAAGTGTGGCGTTGAAGTTACACAAACTAAAGTTCGTCGTGACCGTATGGGCCACATCGAGCTTGCTTCACCAGTTGCTCACATCTGGTTCCTAAAATCACTACCGTCTCGTATCGGTCTACTAATGGATATCCCTCTGCGTGATATCGAACGTGTTCTTTACTTCGAAATGTACGTAGTAACTGAACCGGGTATGACTGATCTAGAAAAATCTCAGATGCTTACTGAAGAAGAGTATCTGGATCGTCTAGAAGAGTGGGGTGACGAATTCACTGCTAAGATGGGTGCTGAAGCGATCAAAGATCTGCTTTCAACAATGGACCTTCATCAAGAAGTGGAAGAAATGCGCGAAGAGTTGGAAACAACTAACTCTGAAACTAAGCGTAAGAAAGTTACTAAGCGTTTGAAGCTAGTTGAAGCGTTCATCTCGTCAGGCAACAAGCCTGAGTGGATGATCCTAACTGTACTTCCAGTGCTACCGCCAGATCTTCGTCCTCTAGTACCTCTAGATGGCGGTCGTTTTGCGACTTCAGATCTGAACGACCTTTACCGTCGTGTGATCAACCGTAACAACCGTTTGAAGCGTCTTCTAGAGCTAGCGGCTCCAGACATCATCGTACGTAACGAAAAGCGTATGTTGCAAGAGTCTGTTGATGCCCTTCTAGATAACGGTCGTCGCGGTCGTGCGATCACGGGTTCTAACAAGCGTCCTCTGAAATCTCTTGCTGATATGATCAAGGGTAAACAAGGTCGTTTCCGTCAGAACCTTCTAGGTAAACGTGTAGACTACTCTGGCCGTTCTGTAATCACAGTAGGTCCATACCTTCGTCTACATCAGTGTGGTCTTCCTAAGAAGATGGCACTTGAGCTATTTAAGCCGTTCATCTACAGCAAGCTAGAGACTCGTGGCATGGCTACGACAATCAAAGCTGCTAAGAAAATGGTAGAGCGCGAAGAAGCGATCGTTTGGGATATCCTAGACGAAGTTATCCGTGAACACCCAGTACTGCTTAACCGTGCACCTACACTTCACCGTCTAGGTATCCAAGCGTTTGAACCAGTACTAATCGAAGGTAAAGCGATTCAGCTTCACCCACTAGTGTGTGCGGCATACAACGCCGACTTCGATGGTGACCAAATGGCTGTACACGTGCCTCTAACTCTAGAAGCACAGCTTGAAGCTCGTACTCTAATGATGTCGACGAATAACATTCTGTCGCCAGCATCAGGTGATCCGATCATCGTACCTTCTCAGGACGTTGTATTGGGTCTTTACTACATGACACGTGACAAGATCAACGTGAAAGGTGAAGGTATGTACCTTGCTGGCCCTGCTGAGGCTGAAAAGGCATACCGTACTAAGACTGCTGAGCTACATGCTCGCGTTAAAGTACGTATCACTGAAACAGTAGTAGACGAAGACGGCAATAGCACAACGAATACTGGCCTAGTAGATACGACTGTAGGTCGTGCAATGCTATGGCAGATCGTTCCTAAAGGCCTTCCGTACAGCATCGTTAACCAAAAGTTAGGTAAGAAGCAGATCTCTACTCTTCTTAACGAGTGTTACCGTAAGCTTGGTCTAAAAGATACAGTAGTATTTGCTGACCAAATCATGTACGCAGGTTTCGCATACGCGGCTCTTTCTGGTGTTTCTGTAGGTATCAACGATATGGTTGTTCCTCAAGCGAAATACGACGAGATTGAATCTGCTGAAGAAGAAGTTCGCGAAATCCAAGAGCAATTCCAATCTGGTCTTGTTACTGCGGGTGAGCGTTACAACAAAGTTATCGATATCTGGGCATCTACGAATGACCGCGTTGCGAAAGCAATGATGGATAACCTATCTTCTGAAACAGTTATTAACCGTGACGGCGAAGAAGAACAGCAAGAATCGTTCAACAGCATCTACATGATGGCCGACTCGGGCGCACGTGGTTCTGCAGCTCAGATTCGTCAGCTAGCAGGTATGCGTGGTCTGATGGCGCGTCCAGATGGTTCAATCATCGAAACGCCGATCACTGCGAACTTTAAAGAAGGTCTAAACGTCCTTCAGTACTTTATCTCAACGCACGGTGCTCGTAAGGGTCTTGCGGATACAGCACTGAAAACAGCAAACTCGGGTTACCTAACTCGTCGTCTAGTAGACGTTGCTCAAGACGTTGTAGTACACGAACATGACTGTGGCACGCATGAAGGTATCGACATGATGCCTCACATCGAAGGTGGTGACGTTAAAGTTGCACTTTCTGAGCTTGCTCTTGGTCGTGTTGTTGCTGAAGATGTTCTTAAGCCTGGTACTGAAGATGTACTGATTCCACGTAATACTCTGATTGATGAGAAGTGGTGTCAAATCATGGAAGACAACTCAGTAGATAGCATGAAAGTGCGCTCTGTTGTTACCTGTGATGCAGACTTCGGTTGTTGTGCACAGTGTTACGGTCGTGACCTAGCACGTGGTCACCTAGTGAACCAAGGTGAAGCAGTTGGTGTTATCGCTGCACAATCTATCGGTGAACCGGGTACACAGCTAACGATGCGTACGTTCCACATCGGTGGTGCGGCATCTACTGCAGCAGCAGAGAACAGCATCCAAGCTAAGACAACTGGTACTGTGAAGCTTCACAATGCTAAGTTCGTAACTAACAAAGATAAGAAACTGGTTATCACTTCTCGTGCATCTGAGATGACGATTATTGATGAATTCGGCCGTACTAAAGAGAAGCACAAACTTCCTTACGGTTCGATGCTAACCAAAGGCGACAACGCAGCAGTTACTGCTGGTGAAGTTGTAGCTAACTGGGAAGCGCATACCATGCCAATCATCACTGAAGTGGCAGGTCGTATCCAATTCGTAGATATGATCGATGGTATTACAGTTTCTCGTAACACTGACGATCTAACGGGTCTTTCTTCAAGTGAAGTTACAGACGCAGCAGCTCGCCCAGCAGCAGGTAAAGATATGCGTCCAGCTATCAAACTTGTTGATGAGCAAGGTAACGACGTAATGATCCCTGGTACTGATATGCCAGCTCACTACTTCCTACCTGGCAAAGCGATTGTAAACATCGAAGATGGCGCTGAAGTTGGCATTGGTGACACACTATCTCGTATCCCTCAAAAATCGAGCGGAAACAAAGATATCACCGGTGGTCTACCACGCGTAGCTGACCTATTCGAAGCTCGTAAGCCTAAAGAGCCTGCGATCCTTGCTGAGCACACAGGTACTGTGTCTTTCGGTAAAGAAACGAAAGGTAAGCGTCGTCTAGTAATCACTCGTGAAGGCGGTGACGCTTACGAAGAGATGATTCCTAAGCATCGTCAATTGAACGTGTTCGAAGGTGAGAAGATTGAACGTGGTGATGTAATCGCCGACGGTCCTGAAACTCCACACGATATCCTGCGTCTACGTGGTATCCACGCAGTAACTCAGTACATCGCGAACGAAGTTCAAGAAGTTTACCGCTTACAAGGCGTAAAGATTAACGACAAGCACATTGAGACTATCGTTCGTCAAATGCTACGTAAGTGTACAATCACTCATTCTGGTGACTCTCCGTTCCTACCTGGCGAACAAGTTGAGTACCACAATGTTAAGATTGCTAACCGTAAGCTAGAAGCTGAAGGTAAAGAACTAGTACGTTTCGAACGTGATCTACTAGGTATTACTAAAGCATCTCTTGCAACTGAGTCATTCATCTCAGCTGCATCGTTCCAAGAAACGACTCGCGTACTAACAGAAGCTGCGGTTTCTGGTAAGCGTGATGACCTTCGCGGTCTGAAAGAGAACGTAATTGTTGGTCGTCTGATCCCAGCTGGTACTGGTTTCGCATACCACCAAGAGCGTCAAAAGCAACGTGAAGAAGAGCAAGAAGGTCCTTCAGCTGAACAAGCTACTGACAATCTAGCAGCACTTCTAAACGCTGGTTTCTCTTCAGAAGAGTAAGCTCTACGAGTAGTCTCTAAGAGATAAGAAAAGGCACCTTCGGGTGCCTTTTTTGTATCTGGCGTATAGGTGTTTAACTAGAGGTTTATAGATTAGAAGTTGATAGGTATGCTTGCTTGCAGATTGCTTGGCTGGTGGACTTAGTCGATAGTACTTTATCGAAGGCAGCTTGCGCGTTAACAGGGAGGCAGAGGGAGGCGCAGAGGATGAAACCGGTGAGAAGTGTTACGTCGGGTTATCGCAAAACATCAGAATAGAGACGAACCAATAGGCTCTGATAAAAGAGTTGGATGTGTCAGGTAACGCTACAGACAAAACAAAAAGCTTGCACAGAGGCAAGCTTAGAAGATGTTAAGCCATTAAGCTCCTGGTGGAACCGCTAGGCTGTCGGCAATTTGTTGTATCAGTTGGTCTTCAACCGCAAACCTAGCCTCAAGAATCTCACCTACGAGTGACAGTTCACTATCAAAGCTTTCTAATGTATCACTAGCTTCAATGGCGGCGTATTTGTCGGTGAAGTTGAGCAGAGGGTCCGTGGTAAGGACGATATGACCATAAGACTGGTTGATTTCGTCTGTCGCTTTGAAGCCAGTAGACTGCCATTTGTCCATCACCATGTCATAGATTTTGAAATGACCTTCGGAGATGTAATCAACAAGATGTTGGCTGAATTTTTGGAGTTCTTCTGGAGAAGGCAGTTCAGTGATTGCAGTTGCTTTCGACGATGAAGGCTGTAGAGCGGCAAGCTTACAATACTCAACGATTAGAGACTGTCGAGTTTCGAGCCAATGATCGATGACCTCATTAGAGCCACCCCATTGTTCTTGTATTTGTTTGAATTTATTTAGCATGACCATGTCCTCATGATCTGATCACAACCTTGTGATCAAGTAATTGCCTAAGCAAGGTCCATTTATTGGTATCTACTAAAAGTAATAGTTTGAATTATTCTCTGCTACAACTCTAGTATGAAATTAGATTGCCAGTAAAATGAACGAACTGCAAGCAATGAGGCATAGGGATGTTAAAAAAAAGTGATAACAAAATGACAGAGCAAGCTTATTGGTGCGTCGTTTCAGGTAGTGATATTTGGGTTAATAATGATCAGTTTCCTTATGGCTCAGCAGAGGAGCTAGGGCTGAGTGTCGAGCATGCAATCTGTATTGGTCAGCATCAAGGTCGTAAGGTGTATTGGCTCAACGACTGTGATGTTGAGAGTGATCTGACCATGATAAACCTACGTGAGTTATTGCACTGGCCTGAATCGAGTTTTCTGACAGCAAGCAAAGCTATCCAGTATGGGCACATGACGCAAAGTATGCGTTTTTGCCCTCAGTGTGGCGGTCGTAATCACCTAAACCATAATCAGGTGGCGATGCAATGCGGAGACTGCCGAACGCTTCATTATCCTCGCATCTTCCCATGCATCATTGTCGCTGTACGAAACGACAACAAGATATTGCTCGCACAGCACCCAAGACATAAAACAGGTATGTATACCGTGATAGCGGGCTTCCTAGAGGTTGGAGAGACCTTAGAGCTGTGCGTGGCAAGAGAAGTCAAAGAAGAGACAGGCATCGATGTCAGTAATATTCGTTACTTTGCCAGCCAGCCATGGGCGTTTCCGTCGAGTATGATGATGGCCTTTCTGGCTGACTATGCTGGTGGAACGCTTAAACCAGATTACAGTGAATTGTCGGATGCCCAATGGTTTGATGTAACAAGCCTGCCTGATGTTGCTCCAGTAGGAACGATTGCGAGACAATTGATTGAGAAAACTGTGGGTGACGTGATGAAAGATGGTGTGACGGAGCAGACGATAGAGTACTAATTTACCTATGATAGTATTTGGCCTATAGGTGGTCAAAAGCTAAAAAAAACCCTCCACAAGTGGAGGGGGTAAGTAAGATGTCGTTATGAGATGCTGAGTAGTGACTACTCAGATGTTATAATTGTAATTTTCGCTAGCGAACAAATTTTTAACATGCTCCCGTAATTGGGTGCAAACTAAGCATTGATTTAAAAGTTAATAACTTGATCTAGGTTGCAAAGCACACAGCTTTTACCCTTCAATCAGTGTTAGAATACTTGCCATCAAAACTAGACAAGATTGAATTGGAATTTAACGGAATGACCGAATTAAAAAACGATCGCTATTTACGCGCACTTTTAAAACAGCCTGTTGATTACACACCAGTATGGATGATGCGCCAAGCTGGCCGCTATCTTCCAGAGTACAAAGCAACGCGCGCTGAAGCGGGCGATTTCATGTCTTTGTGCAAAAACGCTGAACTGGCATCAGAAGTAACACTTCAACCTTTACGTCGTTTCCCGCTTGATGCGGCAATCTTGTTCTCTGACATCCTAACTATCCCTGATGCAATGGGCTTAGGCTTGTACTTTGAAACTGGTGAAGGTCCTAAGTTTGAACGTCCTATCACATGTAAAGCTGACGTAGAGAAGATTGGCCTACCTGATCCAGAAGGCGAGCTTCAATACGTAATGAATGCTGTTCGTCAGATCCGTAAAGACCTGAAAGGCGAAGTGCCATTGATTGGTTTCTCTGGTAGCCCTTGGACACTGGCAACTTACATGGTTGAAGGCAGCAGCTCGAAGGCGTTTACTAAGATCAAGAAGATGATGTACGCAGAGCCACAAACACTGCATTTACTTCTAGATAAGCTGGCTGACACCGTTATTGAATACCTGAACGCGCAAATTAAAGCGGGTGCACAATCGGTAATGGTATTCGACACATGGGGTGGTGTACTTACTCCGCGTGACTACAACCTGTTCTCACTACAGTACATGCACAAAATTGTAGATGGCCTAATCCGTGAAAACGAAGGTCGCCGTGTACCGGTTACTCTGTTCACTAAGAACGGTGGCATGTGGCTAGAATCTATCGCAGCGACTGGCTGTGATGCGGTAGGCCTAGACTGGACAATCAATATTGCGGATGCAAAAGCGCGTATTGGCGATAAAGTGGCTCTACAAGGCAACATGGACCCATCAGTGCTTTACGCACAACCTGAGCGTATTCGTGAAGAAGTCGGCACTATCCTTGAAGGTTTTGGTGACGGCGGTACTGGTCACGTATTTAACCTTGGCCATGGTATTCACCTAGATGTGCCACCAGAGAATGCTGGTGTATTTGTGGACGCAGTTCATGACCTATCTAAGCCATACCATAAGTAATTAAGTATGTGTTTTTAGAAAAAGCGCTGTCGAGAAATCGGCAGCGCTTTTTTATTACCTTTTTATCCGCATCCAATATCGGCTTCATCACCGTGGATGTGCAGCTAATTAGGTATTTGGATCATGATAGGCCAAATGCTCCGAGATGTGCTTTTGGATGTAAGGAATAACATCACTTTCAAACCAAGGGTTCTTCTTGAGCCAGATATTATTGCGTGGCGAAGGGTGAGGTAGCGGCAAAAACTCAGGCGCCCATCTTTGCCAATTACGCACGGTTTCTGTCAGTGTGCTGGTGGTTTTGTTTGTCAGGTAATGGTTTTGTGCGTACTGGCCAATCAGCAGTGTCATTTGAATGTTGGGTAGCGATTGCAGCACTTTGTTATGCCAAAGCTCCGCACACTCTTTACGTGGTGGGAGATCGCCACTCTTTCCCTTTCCCGGATAACAAAACCCCATAGGAACAATCGCGACTTTTTGTTCGTCATAAAACGTATCGCTATCTATCCCTAACCATTCTCTTAATCGTTCGCCACTGGCATCATTCCAAGGGATCGATGACTCATGAACTTTGATGCCGGGTGCCTGCCCAATGATAAGCAAGCGCGCGTTTGGGTGCGCTTGAATTACCGGGTTAGCACCGTGTGATAGGTGAGGCTCACAAGCTCGGCATTGTCGAATCTCTTTGAGTAACGATGAGGGCATCAGTAACCTTTATCAAAATCGATGACATGGTTAAGTTTAAAGCCATCTCGCCACTGTTGGTAATTCTCGGCGAAGATCTCTACCACCTGCCTTGGCTCACTCAGCGCTGCAATGTGCGGGGTGATGGTCACTTGCGGTAATGTCCAGAAAGGGTGCTCCTGCGAGAGGGGCTCACTTTCAAACACATCCAAGAAAGCATGCTCAACCCACTTATTCTTAATCGCTAGCAGCAAGGCTTTGTTATCTAAGCTCTCTCCTCTGCCAACATTAAACAGCAGTACATTCGAGCAGTAACTTAAGGTCGTTTGATTGAGTAATTGATAGGTTTCAGCTGTTGATGGCAAGGTGTTGACCACAATATCTGCTTGCTTAAGGGCAGCCTCTATCTCATTGATGTGGAAAGTGTCTTTAAAGGTCTCTTGCTTTGATGGGATGCCGGTACGGTTGACTCCAATGGTATGAATACCAAAGGCAGCTGCGGTTTTCGCTAAATGACTTCCGATTGAACCTGTTCCTAAAATCACCATGGTTTTGTCAGTTAGGCTAGTATATAGCTGTGGCTGCCAGCTTCGTTGTGCTTGTTGCTGGTGGTAGTGAGGGAAGTGTCTACAGTGGCTGATCGTGTAACCTAACACGTATTCAGCAATCGCAGGGCCGAAGATGCCTTTGACGTTGGTCAGCGTATAATCTTGACGAAGATCCGGCTGAGTGAGTTTATTGATTCCTGCGTAGGTACTTTGCACCCAGTCTAGATGTTTAAACTCATTAAGTCGCTCCGCGATTAAAGGAGGAGAAGCCAGCATGATCTCAGCTAATTCGGGGTTTTGAGTGATTTCGAGGTCAGGTAACCCTTGGTTTAGAATCAGTTGCGTATAAGTATCGTCATGCTCAGTAAGAATATAGAGCTTATTCGTAAAATTGTTCATCGGCCTACCTTTTCCATCCTAGGTTTATCAAGTACACTTTCGCTGTCTTTTTCTGCAATTATTGAGTGACTATGCTTCAGAATCCACTGCAGGTTCGTCTAGAAAAGTTAGAACCTTGGCAACAAATTACCTTTATGGCGTGTCTATGTGAGCGTATGTACCCTAACTATGCCATGTTTTGTGAGAATACAGAATTTGCGGAAGCTCGAATCTATCGTGATGTTTTGGATAGCATTTGGGAAATCCTAACCGTTAAAACGGCAAAGGTGAATTTTGAGCGTCAGCTTGAGAAAGTCGAAGAGCTATTCCCAAGTGGAGATGATTTTGATTTCTACGGTGTTTACCCTGCTATGGACGCGTGCCAAGGCTTAGCAACGTTAATCCATGGCTTACTTGACCGTGAGCATCTGCTTGAAACTGTCATTAAAGTGAGTCAACAATCGGTGAAGACGGTTGCTGAGCTTGAGTTTGCTCAAGGCGCTGAAGAAGTGACAAACGAAAACCAGAAAGAAAACGAAGCGGTGTGTGAAGAGTGGGACGTTCAGTGGGCCATCTTCCGACCTCTACGTGAAACGACTGAGCGTGACCTAGAATTGATTAAAGATCTGCGTCATGAACTGCGTGAAGACCCAGTAAGTAACATTGGTGTAGCGTTATAATTCGCTATCGCATCAAAGTACGAATAAAAACAAAGGCTCCCTAGGGAGCCTTTGTTGTATCTGACGTTATCAAATTGAGATTAAGCGTCTTTTTTGTCTTCTTTTTGAACCTTGTCTTCATCCACTGACTTTGAGTCTGAGGTGTCGTTGTCTGTTAGAGTTTTTTCCTCTAGCTCGTCCTCTTCATCGCGGTTTTCGATAACACCGTGTGTTTCTTTCCACTGTTCCCAACGCTGAAATGCCAGTTCTTGCATGTCAGTTGTCTTATCTGCCTCGTCGACGATCTCTTCGCCCACTAGGTGCTCAAAGATATCTTCTAGGGTGATGATGCCCTGAATCGTACCGTACTCGTCAACTACTAAGGAAAGCTGCAGGCGGTTTGCCATCATTTGGTCAAAGGCTTTAGCCAAGCCCATGTTGTTCAGCAACACGTGGATAGGGCGCATTACTTCACCCAGAGCTTTCTCGCCACAACCCGCTTGTTGTAATCTAAACAGCTCCAGACGGTGCACAAAACCAATGATGTTGTCAGTTTGCTCGCTGTAAACTAATGGGCGCGAGAATGGTGTGTCTTTGTGCTGCTCTAGGAACGTATTCACGCTCATTTCGGCATCGACGCGGAATACAACAGGGCGCGGTGTCATCACTTGCGTCACGGGCACATCTTGAATGCCTAATAGGTTGCTCAGAATTTTTGATTCGCCTTCAGCAAACTCACCACTTTCTTTTGCCAAAATAGCCATTGCAGACAGCTCATCACGCATTTTTGGAGCTTGGTGGCCACGAGCAAGACGTTTGGTGATCTGTTCTGAGAACCAGACAAACGGTGTTAGGAAGAAAACCATCCAGCGAAGTACGTTTGATGATGCTGGAGCAAGTTGACGCCAGTAGGTTGCACCAATGGTTTTTGGAACAATCTCAGACAAAACCAAAATACCCAAAGTCAGTACGGCAGAGAATACACCTAACCATTGGCTACCAAAAACCACAGCCGCTTGTGCACCTGCCGTCGCAGCACCGATTGTGTGCGCGATGGTGTTGAGCGTTAAAATTGACGCGAGTGGGCGGTCAATGTCTGTTTTCAGTTTGTCTAAAGACTCTGCTGCAGGGTGCCCATTTTGTTTTAGTTGAGCAATATAGCTCGGACTAATACTCAAAAGTACAGCTTCTAAAACAGAACAAATGAAAGAAACTCCAATAGCAATGGAGACGTAAATAGTTAGCAGCAGCATGTTTGCCCTTAAATTAAATTGTACGCTTTAACAGCGATTCAGCGTGGATTATAGAGATAAAGTAGTGGCTAGGTCATCATTAATTTGCCTCTCAGCCCCTTTTAAACAAGGGCTTACTCAATAAAATCAGTAACAAATTGTGAGTTATTACTCATATTATGGCTAAAACTACGGCATTAGAGCTAAAGATCGACGACAAACCTTTGCCAGATGGGGCATTTATGTTTTAGAGTAAATTGAATTCAAAAATACAAAGAAGGGAAACCTAAAATGAACAAGACTCAATTAATCGACTTTATTGCTGAAAAAGCGGACCTTTCTAAAGCACAAGCTAAAGCTGCTCTAGAAGCGACTCTTGGTGGTGTTACAGATGCTCTTAAAGATGGCGATCAAGTTCAGCTAATTGGTTTTGGTACTTTTAAAGTAAACCACCGTGCAGCTCGCACTGGTCGTAACCCAAAAACTGGTGATGAGATCCAAATCGCTGCTGCAAATGTTCCAGCATTTGTTGCAGGTAAAGCGCTGAAAGATTCAGTGAAATAATCTAAACTGTACCGAGGTAGTCGTATTCCACCTCGGTACAGGTTTTTATGAAAAAAGCATTTCTTCTCGTTTCACTATTATCTACATTCCTCATTGGCTGTTCATCGACCAGCCCCAGCAAAAACCTAGAGCAATTTGAAACTCACACCGGCGGCCAAGTCATGGGCGACGCGACAAGTTTTTACTGGGTTACTAATAAACTAACACAACCTCATTCTTCAGCTGACTATGTCACTGTCGGCGATTACGGCTGGTACCAAACTGACTATGCTTGGTCGGAAGGTATACTTCGTGAATTTGTTCGTGAAGGCGAACAGCGTAATTCATCGAATAAGCTGGTGCCTTATCGTGTTCATGTGCGTTTCAACAAGTCAGGCGAGGCTGTGTATCAGCAATATCGTATTGACAGCAAAATCTTACCTATCCAAGCCAAGCAGCTTGAAAACTATCAGAAAGAAGCGACGTCGGTTCTAGAGACCACAACGAAGCAGCATGATGAAGGGCTTAGGCTGATTCAGGGTTACTGGAATGGCAGCTCTTTTAAAACGTGCGCTGGTGGTGAGTTTGATCGCATTGAATTTAACCAGACCTTACCAGGCTTCGTGATTGACCGATTGGCGTCTGTGGAAAGCTATGCGGCGTTTCTTGGCAGTGACTTACTCGGTAAGATGAGCGTAGAAGAGTTACTGATGCTGGCTGAAGACAGTCATGATTGTGCCGTAAGGCCATCGTTGCTGAAAGAATAAAAAGCAATCAAAGAATTAAGAGTATTTGGCCTACTGTAGGCTAAGTGCTTATTTGCCTGTACAAATACAGTTTCTTGTGTAATACCAATTCCATTAA
>NZ_CAWNBB010000097.1:0-4169 GCF_963872585.1 Vibrio sp. 10N.222.47.A9
TAAGTTAATTAATGGAATTGGTATAAACCACCTCTGAAATTAAGCACCTTTAACCGCCTATCGTCACATGAAAACAAACAGCATGATAGACTGTTACTTTTTTTGCTTCGTAAATTTAATCTCCATCATGTTTTGATATCTTTCTGATATCTGCCCTACACGACTTAGATTAAGATTCGATGAATTATATCTAATACTGATTATTGAATCGCTACGCAGGAAAATATGAAATTAAAAACGCAAGCTTACTTACTATCGGGCATCATCTTGGTTGCTCTACTAGCGTTAACTGCTACAGGCTTATGGACCTTAAGAGTTGCTAGCAACATGGACAACAAAGCTCGCGTAACAGAGCTGTTTAAGAGCGCATACAGCATTCTTACTGAAGTCGAAAAAATGGCGATTGATGGCACACTAGAAGAACAGCAAGCTAAACAACTTGCTACTCGCCTACTACGTAACAACATCTATAAAGACAATGAATATGTCTACGTCGCAGATGAGAACATGACGTTTGTCGCGACACCATTAGATCCTCAACTACACGGAACCAGCTTTAACGACTTTAAAGATGGCGACGGCAATAGTGTTGGTCAGCTAATCCAAAGAGTACTTGGCAATCGTACTGGCCAGATCATTGAGTACACCTGGACACAAAAGCTTCCAGACGGAACGATTGAAGAGAAACTGTCTATTGCAGAGAAGACTCCGCATTGGGGTTGGGTTGTAGGCACCGGTATCGGCTTCAATGAAGTCAATGCGCGTTTCTGGTCTACCGCTCAATGGCAGCTATTCCTTTGTGTCGTGATTGCTGGTCTTATTCTATCGAGCTTGATTGTATCCATTAAGCGAATGCTGGCACTTCTTGGCGGCGAGCCTAAAGATGTAAGAGAAGCGGTACAAGCCGTCGCAGAAGGCCGCATTCAAACCTCTTTTGAAACTCAGGCAATAAACGGCAGTATTTATCACGCCGTACAACAAATGAGTAAGTCGTTAGCCGAGCTAGTCTCAAACCTTAATGCATCAATGCTGGCATTAAGAGGTGAGTTACAGCGCGTAGAAGATCGTGCTGGGGCAATTGCTCAGCTAACAGAAACACAACAGCAATCAACAGAGATGATCGCAACAGCAATGACCGAGATGGCCTCTTCAGCCAACAATGTTGCTGATTCAGCGGGTGATACTGCGCGTAATACTGACGAAGCTGATAAACAGAGCCAACATACTCAGCAGTTAATTCACAACACGGTAGATAACATTCAAGGTCTAGCAGGCCAACTAGGAACTGCCAGTGAAGCCGTCGCTAACCTAGATAGCGATGTACATAACATCGTTAAGGTCTTAGACGTCATCGGTGATATTGCAGAACAAACTAACCTTCTAGCGCTAAATGCGGCAATTGAAGCTGCGCGCGCTGGTGAACAAGGCCGCGGATTTGCGGTTGTGGCTGATGAGGTTCGTAACCTTGCAGGTCGAACACAATCAAGCACCAAAGAAATCCAGCTAATGATCAATAACCTTCAAGAAGGTTCTCGTAACGCAATAAAAACTATGGAAGTGTGTGCGACGACCAGTGAAAGCACCGTAACAGAGTCTCAGAATGCCTCTGAAGCTCTACAACAGATTGTTATCGCATTAGAGTCTATTTCATCGATGAGTCATCAAATCGCGACAGCCGCCGCTGAGCAGACTCAGGTGAGTGACGATATTTCGAAGCGTATCAATATGATCGAAGAAAGTGGCAACCAACTGAGTAATGTGGTGACAGAAAGTCATAACAGCACTCAAACTCTCGCCTCCCTTTCTAACGAATTAGAAGCTTGGGTTAATAGGTTTGAAGTAAAACATTAAACTCTCGTGTAAATTCTTAAATATAAAAGCACGTTTTCATACGTGCTTTTTTTGTTTCGGTGCCTATTCCGTCCAGTTAACCGTAGTTTCAGTATCTTTTAGAGCATGCTAGACCTAGGTTTTTAGCCCCAAACGAACAAAAACAATCCACTAAGTATAGAAAAACATCAAACGATACTTTTTTTGCAATTTAATGTTGACCCAGAACGCGAAAACACGTTTAATACACCTCGTCGCCCGGATAGCTCAGTCGGTAGAGCAGAGGATTGAAAATCCTCGTGTCGGTGGTTCGATTCCGCCTCCGGGCACCACAATTTATTTGTTGGTGTCCTAGACAACAACAGTAAAGCACAAAGAAATATTATGTGCCGACTTAGCTCAGTAGGTAGAGCAACTGACTTGTAATCAGTAGGTCACCAGTTCGACTCCGGTAGTCGGCACCATTTCTTTAAAGCTTTAAGAATAATTCCCCTTTAGTTCAGTTGGTAGAACGGCGGACTGTTAATCCGTATGTCGCAAGTTCAAGTCTTGCAAGGGGAGCCAAGTTAATCATCAAGCATAAGCTTTTTGATTCATGATGCCGACTTAGCTCAGTAGGTAGAGCAACTGACTTGTAATCAGTAGGTCACCAGTTCGATTCCGGTAGTCGGCACCATTCTCTTGATTAGAGACTAAACAATCAATTCCCCTTTAGTTCAGTTGGTAGAACGGCGGACTGTTAATCCGTATGTCGCAAGTTCAAGTCTTGCAAGGGGAGCCAATTAAAAAAAGCCGCATCATTGATGCGGCTTTTTTGCATTTAAAAACCGAAACTTATTCATACAAGTCCCCTCGCCTTCCCATTACCAATACCAATACCTCGTCTAATACAGAAACCAACAGTTTCAATGTCTTCTAAGCAACCAGACTTCTCTCTTTAATTCCGCTCAAGCTATCACAAGAACAAACTTGTCACTCTTGCAAGAAGCCAGTCATCACGAAAGGCTACTTTCGTTATCTATAGAAGTGCTCTGCTGAGAAATTCTAGTCGTAATGGGGGCGGGAATTAAAAGCTAAATAATGAATTCAAATAAGCTCTAGAAAGGTTCTGTTGGTTGCCTAAATTGAAATGACATACGACTCACTCTTTATCGAAACTATCCACTACAATCGCTCCCATAGACGCTGGCATAGAAATAACAATTACCCTTTTGATAGATACAATTGGATCGCTTAATAAAGGTAGTTTATCCAAACAAGTTAGCACTAAAGCAACGACCATTGCCGTCATGACGTAAGCAATAACTATTCTGAAAATAAACACCGGCAACCGAGCGACAATATCTTTCTGGAATACACTCTCATACGTATAGAAGCCGAGGAACACAGCTGATAGTAAAAATAGCAGTAATAGATTAGCGGTCGGTAAAGTCTCTCCTAACTTCCACGCTTCTTCAGAAAAAGAAATCGGCACGGCCAAAGCAAAAGATCCTACAAAGATCTGGCTCGCATCTTCAAAGTTAAAGCTTAATTTCATAGTTCGACCCATTAGGTTTTAAGGCTTTATCTATTTTATTAAAATAATCACAAAATTATCCGCCGATGATTTGGGGAATTTTCTATTCTTACCAAGTAAACAGTAATGACCCTTCTAGTTTTATATTAGTCGCTATAACCAAAACATAGCTTGAACTAACCAACAAGAAATCAATATGTTCAGAGTAAAAGCTGTCAAAACAACTAATTCATATCGAGTCGACAAGCACATCAGAATCAAAGAGAGACTGGTAACCCCCCAATATACCAGTACCTAGAACCAGAAAATCTAAATCCGCAGGGGGGATAAACGCGACTTCACGTATAGGCACGGATACAGGGATGCTCTATTTCTTAGCTTATATATCTTTCCAGCAGCACTTTGGCACACAACCTAGCGACTCTCACCTTCAAACAGAATCTAGTCCGCTTTCCCCCCTTGAAATACTTCGAACAAAGTGCTTAATGCTATCGAGAGTGGTTTAAGCTCAATGCATAACAAGAGCTATTAAGTCGACTCATTAAGGACTCTAGCGTTCTTAGCAAAAGTCTCCATGATGGAGTCCTAATTACAAATCAGAAGCATCCTCTAGATTCACCGATAAGCCAGAAGTCAGGTTTCCTAGGCGAAGGGCTGTTAGCTGATACTTGAGGAAGGCTCCAAGCACTGAGCAAGCAGGATGAGTTGTAATGCTTGTATAGTTTCAGGTATTGAATGGGGCGCTGAGTCAAAACAGTCTCATTACCTAACTTACAACGTCGTATGGCTCGAGTATTTGATCTGTAATACCAATTCCATTAAT